>SUWL01000065.1 GCA_015061495.1 Lentisphaerota bacterium | reverse complement strand
AATTCTATTAAAGTAAATGCGCTCTTGGGAAGAGGGGAAAAACTTCTTTTCACGGGAAAAGAGGTTTTTCCCCTCTCCCCAAACCCCACTTCCCTTTTCAAGAAAAGCGGTACTCTTTGAGATATATCATTGTCCGATCCCCAGCGAAGCGACTCGTCGCGGCGTAGTGAAACGAAGACGGAAGGGCGAGTTTTTCCGCAACCCGCCGCGCGGGCGGGAAAAGAGGTTTTTCCCCTCTCCCCAAACCCCACTTCCCTTTTCAAGAAAAGCGGAATACTTTTTCGGAAATAATACAACCGCGAAACACATATTTGCCAAGTTTTACTTACCAACAATTCGATCAGGGTAAACGGGCTGCATTTGTGTAATTTTTTCATGATTTTTCTCCTTTGTTGAAGTTACACTTATTTATTGCGTTTTTCAAGTTCCGCCAAGGCATCTTCGGCGCGTCGGCGCCAATTATTCACGATATTCCAACTGCCGCTGTCCAGCAGTTTATCCAGAGTTTCTTTGGAAACCAGATCGGCATATTTTGCCGGCAGCTGCGGCATTTTGCTCAACTTGTCAAAGAGATAGTAATCTTCCAGACCGATGGTAAGAGCCATGAATCTGCGGGTTTTGATCAGACACTTCTGCGGATGCCAGAAAAGCAGTCCGTGGACGTAAGTGGCATCCGGATTGCGGATGTCGAACCAACTGTCGGCAAAGGTATAGACATTTTTGCCGTCAAGTTTGAATTGTCTGCCCCGGTTGGCACTGGTCGCCCAGTACGCCACCCCGGAAACACCGTAACGTTTCGCCGCCAGCGGACCCATCCGGTGATAATCCAATACCGGCAGGGGATCGGCGATGGAACAGCGGTAATACCAGTGATTCATGCCGGGATGTTTCCGAATGAATTCCCGGGTTTCGGCGGCACGTGCCGGATCGAGGGTCTTGCGGTGCCACTTCTGATAAGGATCGGTGAGGAAGTTGTACTCCAGATAGCAGAAGTTTTTCACCTCTTTGGAAACTTTGTCCCACTGCTCCCAACTCAAACCGTTCGGCGGCGGCGTATAGACCACCGTGGCGAACCAGCGGATCTTGTCCGAAACCTTTTTGCCCTCATCCAGCAGGCGGCGGGTCGAATCCATAGTGCGGATCGTCACCTCATCAAACATACCGTAGAACATGAAATCATCCCACGTGAATCCGATCTTGAAAAGGTGTTCGGAAAATTTCCGCAGCCAGACTTCATTGGCGGTCGTTCCCCAGCCGAAAAAGATCTTCAATCCCCGCTCCCTGGCTTCGTGGAGGAAACGGTCATTGGCGTAGATGTTCTCCTCCCGGAAAAATCCTCCCGGCGGGAAGCCGCTCGGATTGAACACCTTGTAGCCGATATTATGGTGATGCACACCGATGCTGTAACGCAGCCAGTCTGACCACACCCATTTGATATGGGATTCATCCATGATCTTGAGCGTCGGGTTTTCATCGACAAATCCGGTGCTGCCCCAAAGGAAGGCATCCAGCGGCCAATCCGCCGTTGCCGGATAGGTGAAAGGCAGAATTTCCACGGTGATGGGGATGGTCAGCCAGTCGCCGCGGGGCACCGCCAGGATATCCACCGGCTTGATGGTGATCTTGCCTTTGTATTTGCCGGGCGGGATGTTGCGGGAGTTGAATACAAACCAGAAACGGCGGGCAGTACCGATGGGCAAAGTGAATATATTGCCGTCATTTTCGACCAGCGGATCGATCACCTTGTCTCCGACGGTGTCCCGTACATAAGGCAGTTCATAGATCGTCAGCCGGTCGCGGTTGAGCGGTCTGCCTTTGGAATCAAAGAGTTCCTCCACGGCAAAACGCCAGTCGCCGTTGTAGTGCGGGATACCCGATGCCGCCGCCAGAGATTCGATGGCGAATCCGTTGCTGCCCAAGCGGAAATACAACTGCGGCTGTTCCAGATTCAGCGGCTGTTCATCCGGGGAGGCATCGCTCCACGGATCGGTTTTCCAGAGCAGGATGGCGCGATCTTTGCAGTATTTTTTCAAACCATTGATCAAATTCACATATCTGCTGGTCTCATCGTCCGGCACATTGGGGCTTGCCACAATTTTCATCTGTTCGAAAATGCGTCTGACATCGTTGACCTGCTTGTAATTTTTATGCAGTGCAGCGGCGATATCCGGGGAAAATTCCTCCCACAAAAGCGCATTGCGGCGGAAAGCCGCCAGCATGGCCGCCACCTCTTTATCGTTCTCTTCCAGAGGATTATATCCGGAAGCGATCGAACCGCACCAGAGGATCGAGGAATTCTGCTCGACCTGAATGGACACCGCTGAAGTATCGGGACTTTGCACATTGAAACTGATGGGAACGGTAACTTTATCTCCGGCTTTGATGTTCACCGTTTTACGGAAGTTGTCATAGCCGTCCCGGGAACCGCTCATGCCGTACAGCGGTTTGCAGCGCACCAGAAGTGCCATATCTTTGCCGCTGAGGTTGGCAAGAGTCATTTTGACGGTGTTGTTTCCGATGGAAAATTTCTTATCCTCGATCTGCACATTCAGCGTACTGCTCTGACCGGCGGCTCCGGTAAATTCCAGAGAAGCCATATAATCCCGGGCATTGAGCGGCCCGCGCGGACAGCGGGGGAAAGTACTCAATTCCGGACCGCTTTTCACACCGGCATAGCGTTCTCTTGCCATGCGCAGACTCCACTGCAGTCCCGGCCACGGCGGACGCGGACCGTAGATCTCCCGGAAAGGTATTGCCATTTCCACACTCCAGAAATCCTTGCCCCGCTGGGTGCGGATGATGGAATTGCCGCTGTTGTAAAAGGTCGGATTATCGTTTCTGGAATCGTAGAGGGTCCCCAGAGCGTTGACGATAAAGTGAAAGGTGCGCTGGGGAGAATTGCCGCTGTCCAGCAATATTTCGATGCAGTCATCATTGGAGATCTCCAAATCGTGCTGATCCCTTTCGGCACGCAGTTCTTTCATCACCGGTTCAGCGAGGGTGACTCCGAAGTAGATATATTTGCTGTCGTACAGAATACGGATATCGCTTTTCTGCGCCTGCGGTTTGCCGTTGCGCAAAAGCAGCTGCGGCAGCGGGATCGCCTGCTTCCACGCCGGATCGTCCATAACCCCGTCGATCCTGATCGGGTCGACGGTATAGACCGCTTTGATCTTATCCCCGGTAAGGACAGCGGCTGTGCTTTTGGCAGGAGCCTGTTTCTGCGGTACGATCGCCGCATCCGCCCAGTTGGCAGTGGAGATTTTGAAACGGGTTTTCTCTTTGAGGATAAGCTGCGCATCCTGCGCAATCAAGGCAGGTTTCTGCAGGAAATCCAATATCCGCAGCTCATCGAAGAAACAGCGGACACCTTTTTTATTGTTTCTGCTGCCGATGGTAAGCTGCAAAGTATTATCGCCCTTTGCAGGGATATAAGCATACGCTCCTTTGGCGGCAGGTTTACCGTCAACATATATTCCTTTGCCCGGTTTGCCCCATACCAGAGTGACCAATGTCCATTTGCCCTGTGCCGTCGGCAGTGCCGCTTTGACCGCAGAACCTCCGGCGGAAAAGGTGAGGAAATTTCTGCCGCCTGCCGCCCGCAGGACCTTGAACTCATTTCCGACGGAGATCAGGGTGAATTCACCATCGCTCTGCTGCCAGTTATCCATCTGCAGCAGGAAATTCATCGTCCCCTGCTTAAGATCGATATTGCCTTTGGAAGGAAATTCCACAAAGATCCCCGGACGGTCAAAATCAATCCCTCCGGTCGCTCCGCCGCGGGTACGGAAACGGAAACCGGCATGATGCGAAGTTATGACCTTATAAGCATCGGAAATACCGCCGCCGGCACACAGATCCGGATCGGTCAGTTTGTCAAAGTGCGCCAGAAAGGTCGTTTTACCGGCGAACAAAACTGCTGTCATCATCGACAGCGTACAGATCAGCCAAACTTTTCTCATCATTTGCTTTCCTTATAATGAATATTTATCTGATATTCTGAATCAATGACATATTCCATGCCGGAGGGCAGAGTATAATCAAAAGTGCCGTCGCGCCAGACAACTTCGATATTGCCGGACGGGGTCGGTACTTCGCCCTCAAAGAAACTCAAATCGCCGGGACAAGGGGCGATTTTCACCCTGCTGAATCCCGGGCCGCAGGGACGGACGCCCAGAATAAATTCGGCGATCGCCCATACCGGGGAAGAAGATCCGGCATGACAGTAGTCTCCGCCCTGCCACGCCTCTTTGATGCCGTAGGGGTTTTCAGCGACCGCCCGGCGGAAGATATCAAAGGTGGCAAATCCGTACTGCGCAAAGGCACGGCAGCGGTCAAGCGCATCGTAAATTATTCCGTGCAGCAGCAGATTCATCTGAAATTCCCATTTGCCGTTGAATAGTTTATCCAGCAGTCCGGATATCCGCTCTTTCGGCACGATCCCGGCGGCAAGCGCCATGAAATTGACCTGCGGAGAGAAGAATTCTTCCGTACCGTCAGGCGGCAGACGCAGTGATTTGGGGGTTTTGGACAATCCGATGATCCCTTCGCAGTAGCACCCTTTTTCCGCTCTCCAGAGCGATTCGAATGCGGCGGCGGCGGCGGCACGGCGGGTGCGGAAAAGTTCCGCATCCTGCGGCATGATCATCTCCGCAAATTTTTCCGCACACTCCAGCGCCAGAGAGTAAAGTGCCGTAAAAAATCCCATTCCTCTGGCGGCCGGCGGATGATGATAACTGACATCTCCGGACTGGATCCAGTCGATAAACATATAATTCGGTGCTTCCGAGATCAATCCGGTCTCCCCGGTGTAACCATGGAAGCGTTCCAGGATCATTCTGATCGCCGGGTATATTGCTTTAATCGTATCAAAGTCGCCGCTGTACTGCAGGTACTCTTCGGCCATTTTTATATAGTACAAACTGTAGGAGGTGTGAAACTGGAATCCCTCCGTCATCGTCAGATAATTGGCGGTACGGAACAATTCCGCTTTGCCCGGACGCAGATCGCCGTACATCGCATAACAGCTGTGGGCGATGACCTGATAATCCAACTGGATGCCGCCGCCCTCAAGATGGACGGGGGAATCGATCATCTGCCGCAAAATGCAGTTGCGCAGCGAATAGTCGCACGCCTGACGGATCAGACTCAAGCCGGGGTCGGATGATTCAAACTTCGCCGCTTTTCCCAGCGGGAAACAGCGTTCCTGCGCTTTGATGGAATAGATTTTCAACGGCAGGAAGTTCCGGGGATCGGCCCGGTAAGTGCTGCATATCACGCTTACTTTGAGGAAACGGAAGCCTTCCAGATTGGTCTGCCGGTAAACCATTCGGCCGTTCCGCAATTCGTGGTGCGCTGCTTCACGGCGGATCATCCCGGAAAATTCCGGACACTCCTGCGGCTCGATGTAGATGTGCGCTCCATCGTGTGCTTCGACCTCAAATTCAGCATTGGCGGTCAGCATCCGCGGAAAACGCAGATAAAATGTCACCGGTATCCCCGGCCGGATGATCATCGCATTGCTGCCGTCCGGAGCGGTAAGGATATCTGCTCCGGAGATCATGGCGGCGTGTTCTGCAAAGGGGACGACCACCTCTGACGGCAGAACTTCGCAATCTTCAAGCTGGGGCAGATCGAGGAAACTCAACGTCCATGCCCGGCTCTTTTCCGCAGGCAATCCGACCGCATTTTCCCAGCTGCTGTCAGCAAAGCTGCTGCAGTGGTAATTTTCTCTGAAACGGGAATGGCAGGTATAAAGACGGTCGAGGTAATTGGGATTGATGAAAAATTTCCAATCCGTACCGCTGGTCAGTACCGTTTCGCCGTCCGCCAGCAAAATACAGCTCCACGCACACACCCCGGTGGAATAGTTGGTCATATCTTCGGGGTGGGTGATCATTTCCACGACGATGACGTTGCGCTTTGCCTGCAGAAATTTCCCGACGGGGATCCGGTCGGCGAACCACCAGTCCGGAGCGCTCTTGTCAGCATAATCTCCACCGGGTTCGACCGGCCCGTCCGTAACGAACTGCCCGTTGATGAACAAGCGGAATTTCGTCGTGCCGGAACACTCCAATACCGCATCGGCAGGAAGTTTATCCAATTCAAAAGTCTTACGAAAAACCGCCATGCGGGGATTTTCGCCGTTGTCGGCGCAGAACCATGACACCGGAATTTTCTGCAGTTCCGGATGTTTTTCCGGATCTCCGCAAATCCACAGAGAATTGAGTCTTTCGGCGCTGTTCATGCTTTGACCTCCGCAAGTTGAGAAATCGAATATTTTCCGGGGGCAAGAGCATACTCTCTGCCGTCGATGACCACGGTCACTGTTCCGCTGCCGTTTTCCAGAGTAAGGGTCTCAAAATCAGCGGAAACCAGCCAGTTGCCCGGCAATGCGACCTTGCAGAAGGAGGCTTTTTTGCGCCAGGCGGCAGGAATTCCCCGCCAGAGAAAGATACGGTTTTTCTCAAAGTAGCAGAACATCGCCGTAAAGGCGGAAATAAATCCGGCACTGCCATCCAGCTGCATGACTTCATATTCTTTCTTGTCCCGCATGATGTCGTGTCGGCGGTGCGCCACGGATCCCCGGAAACGCGGCAGATAGACGGTGGCATTGCCTTCGTTGACAAAGAGCCGTTTCCACTCGTGCAGCAGAATTTCGGGTACTTCATTGAAGCCCATGCGGCAGATGATCTCGATCGCCCACATGACACACCATTCGCTCCATTCGCCTCTGCCCAGATCGAGCCAGTGGTCAATGGAATTCTCAATGACCGTTTGCTCTTCTGCAGTATATTCCGCGAACTCGGTAAAGGGATAGATCGTTGCCAGATGCGAATGGTGACGGTGACAGCGCAGCAGATCCAATCCTTCCCAGATGCCGATGCGCTTTTCCATCTGCCGGGTACCATAGCGGTCACGGCCGTAAGCGATGGTGAATTTCGGAACTTTTTCCACGATATCCCGCCAGAGCGGTTTGGCTTCACAGCCGAGGACATCGGAACATTCCAGCAGAATGTGCGCCAGCATCCGCATCGCCGCCAGCTGATAAGAGGGGTTGCGGCCCGCCGCCGGGACATCCGGATTGCTGCTGGAATATTCTGCAGAGACCGCCAGCGGAATATTCAAATCTTTATCCAGCATCAATTCATATCCGCGCATCACTTTGGAAATAAAAGGATAAGCACGTTTTTTCAGAAATTCCACATCCCCGGTCAGCTGCCAGTAACGGTAGTACAACTGCGCCGTCCACGCTCCGCACGCCGGATCGAGACACGCTCCGGCATGGACTCCGCCGCAGGGAAGTCCGCGGTCATCAAGGGCATGGATGAAGTAGTACGCTGAATCATCGCCGAAAAGGGTGAGCGAATTTTTCCGCAGATTGGCGGTAAATGTTTCCGATTCAAGCATATCAAAGAGCGGCATGAGGAAGTCCGGGCGGTTCAGCACCAGCATTGCATTGTAGATCATCTGCACATTGACATTGAAGTGATAATCACCGCTCCACGGAGCCGGCTGATACTCTTCGATCCACGGGCCCTGCAGACCGCAAGCGTAACCGAACGGAAGCGTCGCCGCCGCGATCCGCCATACCGAAATGCTGAAAAAATCGGTGTATTCGCCATTGTCCGGCAGAGAAAATTCCGGCATCCCGGCATGAAAATCCTGCCAGAATTTACGGGCGAAAGCAAATTCATCCGCCGCAGCGGTCAACTCTTCCTGTCCGGTGAAAAATCCGAAGCCGTCGCACTCTTTGCGGTAACGGCAGTAAAGTTCTCCGTCTTGCTCATCCGGACAGCGGACTATCCAACCGTCAGGACGGATCTCCGGAGGGGCGAAACCGATCTTTTCCAGACGTTCACGGCTGCGGGGAAACTCCCATGACGGACGGCAGAGAATCTTTTCAGCCAAACCGTCGGGATCGTTCATTTTCAGATAATTGCAGCGCAACGCCATCTCAAAGAACACTTTGCCGCCATTATCCAGTTCCACGGTAAAAACCCCGGAAGTATAATCCAGCACACCCCGGGAGGGACGGGCACCGTTTTTGAAAAGCACTTCAAATCTGCCCACCGGCAGACGCGTGGGCGGCATAAGAGGTCCTTGCGGAGTATCCCCGATACGAAAAAATTCCTCCAGTTCTATCCGGGGAGCCCCCAGACGGTCAAGTTCGATCAACCGCTCATAGGTACACAGCGGCGAGATCTCGTCACTGGTGCGACGATCCCAGAAATCCGCCTGATTGACGCTGATATTTATGCGGTCCTCTCCCCAGATCTCCGCTCCGAAACAACCGTTGGCAAGCGGCACTCCGCAATGGGGCCTTTCCAACGGAAAATCAACTGTATAACAACTTTTCATGATCAGAAAAACAACTCCTGTTTTATGTTTCAGACTAAATATACTCATTTTTCGTTTCAAAAAAAAGGTATAAAAGCATCACAAATATGTACAATTTTGCTGTTTTTTATTTTTTTTAAGCTGTTTTACGGTTTTTATCATAAAAAAATGCTGAAAGCGGAACTGTTGAACTTGCATTTTTCTACCCGGCGGTGTATACTGAAGAAAGGTACCGGATCTGCCGGAAAAAAGCCCGCAAGCCGACGACGACGGGATGATTTTTGTCCCCCGGAACAAATAAGGAAAATATAAACAGTTATGCCGCTGAAAAAATTTGATGTCATCAGCAGTGCCGATCCGTCACGCGCGATACCTTTTCCGGATATCAGCATCCGCAAAATGGGGCTGCATCATTCCGTCTCCCACTGGGCGCTGAACCGGAGACTCTCGCGTTTTTATCTGCTCTACTGGAATGAAACTCCCGGAGCAGTACTGCATTTTCGTGATTTGAGTGTGGAAATGACTCCGGACAAGATGATTCTGATCCCGCCATTCACTCTGGTCAGTGCCGATACGAAACAGCTCTTTGTCCACAACTTCATCGAATTCAGCGCCGGAGGAGAATTTCGTTCCGCCCGCCATGAGCCGAAGATATTCAGCGCGGCAGAATATACCGCAGGATTCACCGGGGATATTTCTGAACGTACCCGGACAGCACTGGAATGCTACATGCTTATCGGCAAAGTGCTGCTGGCTCTGCCGAGAGATTTTTTCACCCCCGAAGTGGAAACCAATATCGATCCGCGCATCCGGAAAGCATTGGATATGATCGCTACGATGAAACCAAAGGAATATTCCATAAACACTTTGTGCATGGCAGTGAATATGTCGCCCGGCCGTTTCAACCACCTTTTCCGGGAACATACGGGGATATCGCCGTACAACTGCATGCTTGCGCACCGCATGGAACTGGTTTGGGCGATGCTGGAAAGTACGGAGACTTCCATCGATGAGATCGCCGAAGCCGCCGGATTCACTGACCGCTCCCATTTGAGCCGGATATTTAAAAATTTCTTTCACCGCACCCCGTCTGCGGCGCGCAAAGAGATGAAAACTTCAGCGGAATTCAACGCCCGCATCATCAGCAAAAAACAACTTCCCTGAAACGCTCTTATCACGTTTGAAAGAAGCGGCAGTATACTGTTTTTCCGGCAGATCAGATCATTTGCGGACGGTCGGTTTGCAGTGGCAGGGAAATGCGTAATAATCGACTTCGGCATCGGGAGACAGAGAGACCTCTTTGAGCGAAGTACAGGACCAGAATGCTCCGCAGCAGATCTCCACTGTCCGGGATCGTCACTTTTTAAGTTCACGGCACTGCAAAGTGCGGCGGCAAACTAAAGAAAAGCGGCGAACAACTTTTTTATGCCCTCTTACTCCGCAGGTTCATAACGGAATGCCCCCAGCGGCAGACCGCCCTCATTGTAAATATTTCCGGTAACGGCATTGAGCCAGCCGTAACGCACCTGCGTGGGTTTCTTGACGAATTTACTGGTCAGAATGATCTTGTTGCCTTTGAATTCGACACCGGTGGCTTTGTAAAAAACTCCGGAAGCAGCGGCGATGACGAACCACTTTTCCGCTGCTCCCACGGCTTTGAACTCTTTTACCGCATCAAATTCCAGGATCAGTTTATTGCCGTCGTTGACCGCCTTGCGGAAAACCGGTGAGTCGCAGGTGATATCTTTTCTGCCGTAATCCCGGTTGAGTGCCAGAGCCGCCAGCCGTTTGGCGACCGGACGTTTATCTTTGGGGTGGATGTCATCAAGTTCACCGACGTCGATCAACACCGCATGTCCGGTGAAAGGCGCATGGGCTCTGCTGAAACGTTCCTGGGTTTCCCAGAATACCGGCAGGGCAGTACCGTTCGGGTCGAAATAGTTGAACGGAGCAAGCTGTGCCAGATAGAAACGCAATTCCGGATTGCGGAACGCCTTTTTCCAACCGGCATAGAGAGCTTCAAGCCGCTGGAAATATTTGGCTCCGTTGCTCAAATTGTTACAGCCGTGATACCAGATCACCCCTTTGAGAGCGTAGGGGGCAAGCGGATGGATCATCCGGTTGTAAAGAACCGTCGGGAGCTGGAAATACTGATTATCTTTACGGTTGGCTCCGGCGGGAAGTGCCGGTGGATTCGCCTGCCGGGCTTTGGCTTTGGCATAGGTCTTTTTCAGGCGCGGTTCCATGCTGAATCCTTCCAGAGAGGTCCATGCTTCGATGCAGGTACCGCTGCGGCAGGACTGGATGAGCCCCACGGGGATTTTCAACTCTTTCTGCAATTCAGTGGCAAAATAGTAGGCAGTTGCCGACATGTTCCAGGCGATATCCGGAGTGATCGCTGCCCACTTGACCGGGAAATCATCGCAGGGAGTTTCCGACCAGTCCGGCGGATAAACTTTGGCAATGCGCAGCAGATCGTTGGCGCAGTTTTTATAACTCATGTCCCGCTCGGCTTCCGGAAAGCGGCGCACACAGGTTTTGAGCTGGATCTCCATATTGGACTGACCGCCGCCGAGCCAGACTTCGCCGACCAGCACATTTTTGACGGTCAACCTTTCTTTGGCACCGGAAATGGTCATATCGCGGTTTTCACAGCTTGCCGGCATCGGAGCTAATTCCGCCAGAAACCTGCCGTCTTTGCCGGTGACGGTTTCCACCTTTTGACCGCCGAATTCCACGGTGATCTTCTCGCCGGGAGCGGCCTTGCCCCATACCGGAACTTTCATATCACGCTGCAGAACCATATAGTCGCAGATCAGCGTCCCCAATTTGATTTCTGCGAATACGTCTCCGGCAAATGCGATCGTCAACAGCAATGCCGCCACAGCTTTTTTACAGAACAACATACCAAACCTCCTGCCATAGAAATAGTTGTGATTCGTTTCACACACTTTGATCAAATCACCTGTAATATAACATTGAAAAAATAATTTGCCAATCAAATTTCCGACAAAAACGATAAAAAAACGGTACAACCTGCAAACCTGCGGCTCAATCACTTACGGACAAAACGCTGCAATTCCCGTTCAGTTTCCCGTTTACGCAGAGTATCCCGCTGGTCAGCATGAGTTTTGCCCTGGCAGTAAGCGATTTCCACTTTGACCAGACCTTTATGCAAATAGAATTTCAGGGGGATGATCGTGCCGCCTTTGGTGTGTATCCACTGCCCGAGTTTCAAAATCTCCCGCTTGTGCAGCAGCAGCCGCCGGGTCTGACGGCTGTTGTGGTTGAAGCGGTTGCCGAAGTCATAGCCGGCGATATGCACATTGTACAGCAACGCCTGATTATTCTCGATTTTGACGAATCCCTCCTGCATCTGGATCGCCCGGGCACGGCAGCTTTTCACTTCGGTGCCGACCAGTTGAATGCCCGCCTCAAAGCGTTCAAGTACATTGTAATCGTGGAACGCTTTGCGATTGGTGGCAAGCACCGGGTCTTTTGGGTCCTGCCGGGGCATGGGTCAATCCTCTCCGCGCAGGAAGTTTTTGGCGCGTCCGGCAAATTCCTGCTGCAAACGGTTGTTTTTATCCGTCAGAGAAGCGTTGAATTTCTCCAGAAGTTCCAACTGTTCTCCGGAAAGTCCCACCGGAGTTTCAACAACGACCCGGATATGCAGATCTCCTCTGCCGCCGCCGCGTACAGAAGGGGCACCTTTGCCTTTCAAGCGGAAAATTTTATCGCTCTGGGTACCGGCAGGCACCCGGATCCTGGTCTTGCCGCTGATGGTCGGCACATAGACATCACCACCGGCTGCGGCAATGGCAAAGGGGATGGGAACTTCACAGAGCAGATCGTTGCCGTCACGTTCAAAAACATCGCTGGGGCGCACTCTGGTGATGATGTAAATATCTCCGGCAGGACCGCCGCGCAAACCGGCATTGCCTTTGCCGGAGATCCGGATCTGCGAATTGTTATCCACGCCCGCAGGGATGTGGATCGCCAGCGGCGCAGTAACTTTCACCCGCCCCTGACCGTGACATTTGGCACAGGGTTTCTCAATGATCATGCCGGTGCCGGAACAATTCGGACAGGGCTGGCGCACGCTGAAAAATCCCTGGGAGAGATTGATCGCACCGCTGCCGCCGCAACGGGGACAACTTTTTTTGCCAGATCCCGGGGCGCATCCGCTGCCGGAACACTCGCTGCAATTCTCATAACGGCTGACATTGATCTTTTTATCCACACCGTACATGGCATCTTCAAAGTCGATATCCAGAGCGTAGCGGAGATCTTCACCGCGCTGCGGTCCATTGGGATCGGCACGGCGGCCGCCGCCGAAAATATCCTCAAATCCGCCGAATCCGCCGAATCCGCCGCCGCCGAAAAACTGGTTGAATATATCCTGCGCATCAAATCCGCTGCCATGGGCGCCGCCACCGGAACGGGTATAGGCATCATGACCGAATTGGTCATACTGCCGCCGTTTATCCGGATTGCTCAATGTTTCATAAGCGGCGGAAACCTCTTTGAATTTTTCCTCGGCCTCTTTATTGCCCGGATTTTTATCCGGGTGGTATTTTATGGCAAGTTTGCGGTAAGCCTTTTTGATTTCGTCAGCAGAAGCGTTCCTGCCGACTCCGAGAGTTTCGTAAAAGTCAGCCATTGTCCGTTACTCCTTTGCTTCCGGTGCCTCTTCAGCCTTAACCGGGCCGGAAGAAACCAGCACCCGGGCGGGGCGAAGCAGTTTTTCACCGATCTTGTAACCGCAGTTCCATTCGCGGATGACCACACCATCCGGGACGGTGTCAGAAGCTTCTCTGCCGACAGCATCGTGGAGTTCGGGGTCAAATTTTTCACCGACCGCCGAAAATTTACGGACACTCATCTCTTCCAGAGCCTTGTCAAACTGGGCGATGATCATGACCAACCCCTGTTTGATGGCATCGAGATTATCCGATTTTTCAGCGGCACTCTGCGCCATGCCGAGGAAATCCGCCACGCTCAAAAACGGCGTAAGGGTATCGACAACGGCATGAGCGCGGACATCGCTGATATCCCGGGCGGAACGTTTGCGGAAGTTCTGATATTCCGCCTGCAAATAGAGAAACTTCTCCTGTGCGGCGGCGAGTTCCGCTTTAAGTTTGTCAGTTTCAGAAAGTTCCGGCACCGGTTCTTCCCAGGTTTGAGCATTCTGCTCTTCCGGGGTTTCTGCGGCATCGGCATTTTCCATTTCGGGGGAATCGTTTTTGCTTTTATCTTCAGACATAAGAACCTGGTTCCTCAATATGATTTTTTATATATAACCTGAATTTATTAATATAAACGCTTTTATTGAAAAATCAAGTATTCCGGTGAAATTAATTGAATGTTATTGTCTCATTTGTTGTAATGCATTCATCCCGGCAGCTGCAGGAGAGCCGCCTCTCCCTCCACTCTTCCGCCGGCTTACGCTTTACTCATAACTGCAAGTGAGGTGATCTTTAATTTTTATAATTACAGAGGTAATTGCAAAAGTAATTCGAAAATAATTTGAAAAATCAGCATCGATGAGATTGATGCGGTAGTTTGAGCGTGGCTATTGAATAAATAACCACCGAAAACGCTCCGCAACAAGATCGCGATG
>SUWL01000064.1 GCA_015061495.1 Lentisphaerota bacterium | reverse complement strand
GTACCGGTTACATGCGGGACTTCAATGCGGAGCGTTACTATCGTGATGCCCGTATCACCAACATCTACGAAGGAACCACGCAGCTGCAGATCGTGGCGGCGATCGGCGGTGTGGTGCAGCGTGATGCCGACAAGCGGATCGAAGAACTTTTCGCCATTGATTTGCCGGAAAATCTCTCTCTGCTCCGCGACAAAATCAAAGGCTTGTATGCCAAGCAGCTGGAAGCGGTCAAATTCGTTGCCGAGAAACGCACTGACGACGGCAGCAAAGACACCGCATATCACGATCTGATGGCGCGCAATCTGGTGGAAATGGAAACTTACATTTTTGTGGGATTGCTGCTGCTGCGAGATGCCTCTATTTGCGCCGACCGTGCCGCTATCGCTGAACGTTACGTGCTGGATGCGGCAACTGAATTTGAGCGCCGTTATCTCACCGTCTGTTCCGGCGACACCAAACTGATTGCCAATCACCGTGATATCATTGATTACTGATAAAGGAGATATACAACTATGAACAACAGTTATCTGGAACGTGCGAAACAGAATATTCCCGATCCTCAAATTCTCTCGGTAGTCGCGGCGAAACGGGCTAAACAGCTGGCAGTCGGCGGTCGTCCGATGATCAAGTGTGATTCAGAGAATCTGCTGGATATCGCTCTGCTGGAAATTGCCGAAGGTCTGCTGACCTACGAATTTCCGGATGAAAACGAGACCGGATCTGCAGAAGCAGCTGAAGAGGTCGCTACTGAAGAGTTGTAATTGCCAAGCCGGCAAACAAAAACTGCACGATGCCTCAAGCACCGTGCAGTTTTTTTATCAACAGTTTTATTCCATGGGTTGCAAGCGCATTGATGGGTATCACCCGAGCCATCCATTCACAAGCATCCCATGCAAAAACAGAATAAACAATACTATTCCCACCACTCCCAACAGGACTCCGACAAATAGCGCTGCCTTCGACGAAGTAAAGAGTTTTACTTCGTCCCAGTCATCAATGTTACCGTTCCTGCAGATATTTTGAGTGCCGGAACTATTCATATTGTTTCCGGCAAAGTAAAAGACCAGCAAATCACCGCTTCGGATATTTTTGCAGAAATTGTCGATTTTACCGAGCAATCTGGAACTTTCAGCTTCGTTTTCTTTGACCAATTCAATTTTATCAAAGCCCGCTGCCGCAAATTTCAACGCCAGATCGCTGGCATCATTGCACGCACATTGCAGTTTGGTGATACCGTTGTGTAGGCATCTATGCCTATGAATATCGCAAACCGTTCCATGGCATGAATTTATCCCCATTTGATATAAATATTTTCCTTAAAAAAACACCGGGATACTGATATTGCAAGAACCGCCCGGATGTATTTTATTAAATTTCCCTCAACGTTTTTTCAATCCAGTTATTTCCGGCTTATAAAACCGATGAATCGTTTAAGGAGCAATATATTATAGATCTTTTCCACAACGATATTCCCGATGATCCCCGCCACACACAACAGCAGCACCACCCCGGGGAAATACCAATATAAATCATTTCCCAAACGGGATGCCGCATGGGATTTGCAAATAAAATTATTCCATATTTCCGGATAGGTCTGCACTAAATAGATCCCCAACGCATTTGCACTGATAAATACGGTACTTTTCATCACCCATTGCCGCTTCAATCTTATTTGAATACACAAAACCAGCAGACATACTGCTTCAAGTACGCAAAACGGAGAAATATAGTTCATAAAAAGTGCCGGATTTTCATAACCGTCTTTCACTCCGTGCCAGAAAAACCACAACGGCAATCCCACACTGGCAATCACTCCGGCAACAAGTATGATATTGAGATGTTTTACCATCAGCAAGCGGCTCATAACCCGCTTCAACACCGCTCCGTAAACATAACAGATCAACAGCCAAATTGCCGAATAACCATTCCCCAGCCCTAAAGATCCGCTTTGCGAAATCCCGACCGGGATCACCGAAAACACCACAAATAACGCCGCTGCCAGCAAAATCAGATCCCGATCCGAACACCCATAAAGCCCCTTATTGACCAACGGCATAAAAATCAACAACCCGAAGTATGCACTGATATACCACCAGAATCCCACCATCGGCAGCAGAATCGACGTCAACAATCCACTGTCGGAATGCCGGTTGCCGCCAAAAATTCCCCTGGAAACCAAATAGAGGAAAAATCCCCATAATATCATTTTCAGCCAGAATGAAACCACCCTGCCCAACCATTTCCCATCATAGCCGCAGCAATTTCCGCTCAACAAATACCCCGACAGCAGCGCAAAACAATTCACCCCGGTAAAGCAGAGATACTCCCAGAAATACCCGGCATAACAATATTTCACCGGCAAACTGAAATCCAACATGCACAAATGCATATTAACCACGTGCAGAATCGTGATCATGACCATCGCCATGATCCGGTAAATATCCAATCCGTATGATCGTTCTTCGCTCATCATCCACCTCACTGTCTGGTATTTCCAATGGAAAGCGACTTGATCCTGTCCCTTAATTCCGCCGCCCGTTCAAATTCCAGTGCTTCTGCGGCGGCAAGCATCTCTCCGGTAAGTTCAGCGATCAAATCTGCCATCTCTTTACTGCCCAGTTTCAGCTTGTCAAAATTGATCACATCATCACCGCCGTCACTGAAGGTATTGCAGCTGAAATCCGGCATTTTCCCCTTTTTATTCCGGGGTTTGCTGCCGATGATCTCGCTGATGGTCTGCCGTTTCTCCTTGATAATGGTTTGCGGCACAATGCCGTGTTCAGCATTGTACGCCTCCTGTTTCTGACGCCGGCGGGCAGTACCGTCGATCAATGCCTGCATTGCCGGAGAAATTTCATCTCCATACAAAATGACCCTGCCGTTTTTATTGCGTGCCGCCCTGCCCGCTGTCTGAACCAGAGAACGTTCTGAACGCAAAAATCCGACTTTATCGGCATCAAGAATTGCCACCAATGCCACTTCCGGCAGGTCGATCCCTTCCCGGAGCAGATTTATTCCGATCAGACACTCAAAATCGCCGTCACGCAATTTATTCAGAATCCGCACCCGTTCCAAAGCATCCAGATCCGAATGCAGATAACTGGTCTTTACCCCGATATCACTTAAATAGTCAGAGAGTCTCTCGGCATTCTTTTTGGTAAGAGTAGTAACCAGAGTACGCTCACCTCCGGCGGAAACTTTGCGGATCTCTTCAATAACATCATCCAGCTGCCCTTCCAGCGGGCGGACTTCGATTTTGGGATCAAGTAACCCGGTCGGACGCACGATCAACTCGACCGGATCACCGCCGCGTTCCAATTCCAACGCCCCGGGAGTCGCAGAAACATAGATCGTCTGCCCCGTAAGCCCGTCAAATTCATCAAAACGCAACGGACGGTTTTCCAATGCTGACGGCAGGCGGAAACCATGATCGATCAAGGTCTGCTTACGCTGCCGATCCGCCTTGTACATCGCCTGAACCTGCGGTAAAGTCACATGCGATTCATCAATAACAGTAAGAAAGTCATCTTTGAAAAAGTCGAACAAACAGTATGGCCGCATCCCCGGCTGACGGTTGGACAAATGCATCGTGTAGTTCTCTATCCCGCTGCAGTACCCCAACTCTTTCATCATATCCAGATCGTATTCGACCCGCTGATTGAGCCGTTGCGCTTCGACCAGCAAACCGTTATCTTCAAAAAACTTTACCCGTTCCCGCATTTCCTGCCGGATGGATTCAGCTGCCGAAGCGATCCGGTCCGGCGGCATGACAAAGTGTTTACAGGGGAAAAGAGTACCTTGCGGCAAAACTGACTTCAACTTGCCGGTCAGAGCATCTCGCCTTTCCATTCGCTCAATGCCGTCATCGAAAAAACTGATCCGGATAAAATCATCGCGCTGCGGTTCAAAGACATCAACAATATCGCCGCGAACCCGGAATTCACCTTTGCCAGGAGAAGTATCATTACGGTTATATTGGATTTCTATCAGACGGCGCAAAAGTTCATCTCGGTCGACCGTATCCCCGGAATCGATACGCACACACATTTCATTGAATTCTTCCGGTGCCCCCAAACTGTAAATACACGAAACACTGGCAACGATGATCACATCCCGCCGTTCCACCAGACTTGCTGTGGCAGAGAGCCGGAGTTTTTCAATGTCTTCATTGATCGAAGCATCTTTGGCAATGTACGTATCGGTCTGGGGGATGTAGGACTCCGGCAGATAATAGTCGTAGTAACTGATGAAGTATTCAACTGCATTTTCCGGGAAAAAACTTTTGAACTCGCTGTAAAGCTGTGCCGCCAGTGTTTTGTTGTGCGACAGCACCAGTACCGGACGATCCTCTTGAGCAATAGCCTGCGCAAGTACATAGGTTTTTCCCGAACCGGTGACCCCCTGCAAAGTCTGAAAGCGTTTTCCGGCAGCCAGATTTTCCCGCAGCTGCCGGATCGCTTCCGGCTGATCGCCAGCCGGTTCATAAGGTGCATGCAGTTTGAATAATCCCATATAACTCCGATCAGAAACGGAAATCCCGTTTGCCTTTGACGATATCTTCCAAATTCTGTTCGGCGATCAAGCGAACTTTTTCATTGGGAACATTGAGCAATTCCCGGGCGATAGCCTCATTGCCGGCAGCACGGGTTTCCGGAGAAGCGTAATCTTCCAGATACTCTTTCAAAGTCATCAGAGCGTTGGGCTGACAGCAGTTGGCGATCTGACCGGATTTGACCAAACTCATAAAGCGGTCTCCGGTACGCCCTTCGCGATAACATGCAGTACAGAAACTGGGGATATGCCCCTGCTCCAACAGCCATTTTATAACCTCATCCAGACTGCGCAGGTCACTGACATCAAACTGGGCAGTTTCATCGTGACGCGCTTCAGTTGTATAACCGCCGACACTGGTACGGGAGCCGCCGGAAATTTGCGAAACACCAACTTTAAGCACCCGTTCCCGGGCGGCTTTGGATTCCCGGGTGGAAATGATTATCCCGGTATAAGGTACAGCAATCCGCAAAACTGCAACTATCTTCTCAAACATATCATCGGAAATAGCATTGCTGAATTTTTCCGCGTCGATATCATCCGCCGGGCGGATGCGCGGCACGCTGATCGTATGCGGACCAACGCCTTTGAATGCTTCCAGGTGTTCTGCATGCATCAACTGCCCGACGAAATCATAGCGGTAAGTACTCAATCCGTAAAGGACCCCGCATCCGACATCATCGATACCGCCATCCATTGCACGATCCATGGCTTCGGTATGCCACGCATAATCGTGTTTGGGGCCGGCGGGATGAAGTTCTTCGTAATTTTTCTTGTTATACGTTTCCTGGAAAAGAATATAAGTACCTATTCCGGCATCTTTGAGTTTGCGGTAATTTTCCACAGTGGTTGCAGCGATATTGACATTCACCCGCCGGATCGCACCATTCTTATGCTTGATTGAATATATGGTTTTGATACTTTCCAAAACATATTCGATGGGGTTGTTCACCGGATCTTCACCGGTTTCCAATGCGAGACGTTTATGTCCCATATCCTGCAGAGCGATGACCTCATTGCGGATCTCTTCCTGCGTAAGTTTCTTGCGGGGGATGGTCCGGTTCTGTACATGATACGGACAATATACGCAACTGTTGATGCAGTAGTTGGAGAGATAAAGCGGAGCAAACATCACGATCCGGTTGCCGTAAAACTTGCGTTTGATATCCATGGCAAGTTCCAGAATTTCCCGATTTTTATCTTCCAGTTCGCAATCCAGCAAAAGCAATGCCTCCCGGTGGGAAAGCCCCTTGAGTTCCCGGGCTTTTGCAATAATTTCCGAAATCATCGCAGCATTATTTTTATTTTCTTCGGCGAATTTAAGGGTATCAAGAATTTCACCGTCATCAATGAAATCAACGGCATGGGGGGACATCACATCATACATAATACGAACCTCTGTTACTTTTTTTCGCATCCTGCAAAGGGGAAACAGAGAAAAAATACCGCATATCCAAGCATGCGTTAAAAAAATTCACTGCATCCCCGGCATCAGGAACCATACCTTTTGCCTCGGAAGCATCATTACCGATATATAATATACATGCTTGCAGACTGTTTTTCAAGAAGACTGCTGCAATCTGCCGCCGCAACAGCGGATCATCCAATACTTACAAGCATATATAAACAAAACCCCGGAACCGAATTGACGATTCCGGGATTTTACCGGCAGTCTGTCGCTGCCGGACAAAGACGTACTCAAACGCACGCTGTTATCAGCGGGCGTAGTACTCGATCACGCTCATGATCTTGACAGACACAGGGATCTCTTCGACCTGGGGAGCGCGAACCAGAGTGGCTTTCAGGTTGTCGAGATCGACTTCCATATAAGCCGGAGCAGTGGTATTGTTCTTTTTAGCAACTTCAGCGAGTTTGGGAGATTTTTCAGCATTGATGCTGATGACCTGACCCTCTTTCACGAGGCAGCTGGAGCGGTCAACGCGTTTGCCGTCCACGAGAACGTGACCATGATTGACCAACTGTTTGGCAGCAAAAATGGTCGGGGCGAAACCGGCACGGTAAACCATTGCATCCAGACGCTGTTCCAGACTGCGGAAAAGTTTTTCGTGGGTCTGACCTTCGCCGCTTTTTGCTTTCGCGAAAGCGATACGAAGCTGTTTTTCGCTGATTGCGTAGTAGTTGCGAAGTTTCTGTTTCTCCATCAGCAATTCACCGTAGGTGGAGAGTTTGGCACGACGGCCTTTGCCGTGCGGACCGGCAGCATACGGACGTTTGACGCTCGGACATTTCGGATCACCCCAGAGGCACTGGCCGATCCGGCGACAGAATTTGTGTTTTGCTCGACTTGCGGTTGGCATAACCAATCCCTTTCTTTTATTTTGTTTATAGCATTCCAGGTGTCAAGCCACAAAACAATTGGGGCCCGGAATACCGTTGCAATTTGTATAAAATACAGCACAAAATCATATTTTTCAAGTTGTTTTACATTAAAACAGCGGAAAAAGTGATACTTTTACGACAAAAAAACAATATCGCAGTTGAAAAAATCTTTCAGATACACTAAATTATATCCATACGCAACAATAACATGAGGTAAGAAATGACTATTGAAAAACTGACAGAACACTTCGGCGGAAACGGAGTCTCCTTTGAGGACTTTCACGGTTTTCCGGCGGTCAGATTAACTAACGAATATTCATCCGCCTTGATTTCTCTGTATGGAGGTCATGTGGTGGAATTTATTTTGCCTGATACCGAACCGGTACTCTGGATGAGTAAAAAAAGTCTTTTTCAGCAGGGTTCTCCGATGCGTGGCGGCGTGCCGATCTGTTTCCCGTGGTTCGGCGCCGCGCCCCAAGGGCGTACCGGCGGACACGGATTTGTCCGCAATCAGATGTGGGAAATGTCTGCGGCAGGAATCGCACCGGAAGGTGGAACATTCGCCACGCTCCATTTCCAGAATGACGATTTTGAATTGTTTTACACTGTCACAGCCAACCGGATGTTGACTTTGTCCCTGGAGGTGGTCAACAGCGGTGTTGCCGATCTGGAATTCAGCGGATCGCTGCACACCTATTTCAATATCAGTGACATTGAAAAAACCACCGTTGAAAACCTCGATGGGGTATCTTATCTGGATACCGTCCTCAAGCAGGATGATATCCAGCACGGCACGCTGCATATCGACCGGGAAATCGACCGGATCTACCGGACTTGCGGCAGTGCCCGGATCAAAGATACCGGTTTCAACCGCATCATCCATGTTGACAAATACGGCAGCGATTCAACAGTCATTTGGAATCCGTGGGTGGCTAAATCTCAAAGGATGCAGGACTTCGGGGATGAAGAGTTCCGTACCATGCTCTGCATTGAAGCGGCTAAAGTCCCCCTCACCGGGGATTTCGGAATCGCTGCCGGTGGAATGCCTTATGAACTGCGTCAAGTCATCAGGGTGGAACTTCCGGACTGAATGAATTGAAATTCTCATTCCATTTCCGGCACCGGGAACGGCTCAAGACGGCGAATACCGTTACGGCACAAAACGATACGGTAACGTTCAAATTGATCTTTGCCATCCCGTTCGCCATAGCGCAGAACCATATTCACATGATAATCCCGGCGGGCTTTCAATTTTTGGACATTTTCACCGTCTGAAAAATATATTGGCTTGCTGGGATTGTCCATTTTATATGTCCAGTGACGTACATTCAAACGCATGATATCAACAATACCGTCAACATCAAATTCCCGGAATATATCCCGGCATGGATTACCGAATATCTCAATTTTCTTGCGGAACACCATCACGTTTTCTTCCAGAGAACCGTTTTCCAATCTGCTCAACGTGTGCCGGTTGCGTGCAGAAACCACATGCCGGTCAACCTCCTTGGCATTGCTGTAACTGAATCCTTCGCTGCAAACCCCGATTTCATGTCCGAGATCATCCCGGATCTTTTGCCGGAAATCATACGAATAACGGTAACGATGTTTCATAAAATAGAGCTGCAACGATGATTTTATCCGGTCTTTGAACATATATGCCACCACCCACACTACAAAAAATGAGAGTGACAACTCCTCAAGGAACAACCCTTGCCAGATGAATGATACCGCAGTGGCAAATGCCATAGCAACAGCAGCGGAAACCCCCAGCAGCAAATTTTCCAATAATACGCCAGCTTTACGGGTTTCCACATTCAAGAACAAAATACCAGCCATCGCTTTTTTCAACGTGCTTTCACGGTACAGCAACTCGGAATTATCAGACTGGACCCTGGGCATAGACGGATATTGACGCATTTTGCGATATTCCAATTCACTGCCGGTAAGAGTTGCGGCAAGTTCTGCGACCTTGCTATAACCATTGGCTGTCGCCAATTCCCAGATTTTATAACGGTGAGAGTTGGCGGTAATACTTAAAAATTCGTCAACCAGATCAAAAAGCTCTGCACTGGCAGCACTGGCAGCAGTCGGACGACAGTCACGGAATTGCTTCAACAGGATCCCGGTATTGCATAAAAATTTTTCAGCAACTCCCGCTTGTTCTTCCGGAGAAACATTCTCCACCACTGCGGCACTGTCCCGGATTGCACTTTTGGCGATGGAACAAAACATTTTCAGCAATTTACTGAATTCTTCGTCATCATAACTGTCGGCGTTTTTCAAGCGGGCAAGCGGGGCACTTTCCCCGGAAACCAGCTCTGCAAGATCAAACTGTGGAGTTTGAAAACGGATATGCTCGTAAAAATCATTATAAAATTGTTCTGTCCCGAAGTTGCTGTCATTAACTTCCAGGTTTCTGGGCATAAAAAAGTACAACTCGATGTGGTAATCACCGATTTTCTTACCTTTTTTGATTGGACAGATAAACTTCAATTCGATTTGAAATTTATCATGTTGGGAAACCTGGACAGAAATATTTTTCATTTCACAACAACTTTTCTGCAGTATAATTGATTTCGCCGGCAAGTTTTTCCGCCGTTTCAATCGAAAATTCTCCGGCAGTCGCATTCAAACAGTTGGCTGAAGCCGCCGCCAAAGCACGCTTGAATGCCTCATATTCCGGGACACCGGCTGCAAAAAGTGCTGACATCACTGCAGAGGCTGTATCCCCTGCCCCCAATGGGCTGGTAACTTTTATCTGCGGCAGCGTATACCGATACAAATATTTATCGTTGCCAAGAGTTGCACTATCCCCGCCATTGGTGACCGCAAATATTTTGCCGGGGAAATTTGCCGCCGCCCAACGGTGAGCTGCCAAAATATCATTCTGACCGGTGATTTTGAAAAACTCTTCCCGGTTCACTTTTAAAATGATCACCCCATCCAACTGCAAAACCTCATGGACTCCGGCGAGAGCATCAAACAATACCGGCAGATGATTTTTCAATGCGATTTCCGCAGCTTTCACATAGAGCAGCGGCGACGAACCATCCGGCAGAGAACCGGTGATTGCCAGAATCGAACTGCCGGGAAGTTCCCGGTACAAAGTCTCCAGCATTTTTGTCGCCTCATTTTCAGAAACCGGAGAAGAAACTCCGATCAACTCCGTCATATTGCCGTATCGATCAAGGCAAGTAATACAATTACGGGTCGCGCCGTCAGTATTTACCGTATAATGAACCATACCGGCTGCATCCAATCCTTCGCAAAGCAATCTGCCATTATCTCCGCCGGCAAATTGAAAAATCGCCGTTTCTGCCAAACCGGAACAGCGAACCGCCCGACAAAAATTCACACCTTTGCCGGATGGATAACACTCTTCACCTCCGGCGCGGTTTACCCGCCCAAAATGGAGATCATCAAAAAACAGCGTTTTCTGCCACGACGGATTGGCTCCGAGAACTGAAATATGTACCTTTTTATCCATAACTCACACCGATTTAAAAATCAGATCAGGCTTTTTCTCAACCGGTGCTTCTGCTACCAAATCCATATTGGTTATACCGGTCAGAACCAATGCACTGGTCAAGCCGTTGGCATTCGCCCCGGCGATATCCGATGCCAGCGAGTCTCCAACCATAACGATCCTTGCCGGCGAGGAAAACTCTTTATCCGGGAAAGACTTTTTGAGAAATTGAAACACGCACTGATAAATCGGGGCATAAGGTTTGCCGAGATAAACCGGTTCGATCTCTCTGCCAGCTTCTTTAAGAACCAGTTTCAGCAATCTCGCTACCGCGCCGGAACCAAACCCCATTCCGTCAAACTTCAACGACGGCCAGTAACAGTCCGGATTCGGAACAACAAACGGATATTCCGGATGTTTCAAAAGCAGATTAAAGGCACTTTCGATGGGAATCTGCCAATCAAAATATCCTTCTCCTGCCACGACTCCGGAACACTCATAAATCCGTTGCGGATCAGTTGTGACCTGAATCCTGGCTTCATCAGCAAAAGACGGATCACCCAATTTGCCGTACTGAAAAAACAATTTGCCGCTGCAATCATTGTGTTCAGCCCACCACGCCAAAGCATTACCGGAAGCCAACACCCTATTAGCTGAAACCGGCAACCCTGCCCGCTGGAGGATCGCCGCCTTTTGAGCCGGAGAATTCCCGGCGTCATTGGTCAGCAGCAAATACGGAAATCCGGTTGCTTCCAAATATTCCAGCAACTCCTTTGCGCCGGGCAGAGCTCTACCGCCGAAAGACAAAGTCCCATCTACGTCAAACAGCACCGCATCAAACTCGTGTCGATGAGGCTTCAGATATTCATAAAAAGTAACCGGATCACTCATGGAGTTACAACAACGCCTGCATTTTGTTCATTTGAGCTTCTATAGATTCAACCAGTTTGAACTGGGTGCGGCAACGGTCGAGATTTTGTTTTGGACGCCGGGTTTTGAAATACACATCGCCCTGCAGATAGTCCGTCAGAAAACGCATTCCGATTTCCAAAGTGATCAGTTTGGCAGAAAACGGCAGCATTTCTTTTTCAGCTTCAGTCAGGAATCCCCCCGCTGAACTGATAAATCCATCGTAAAGTCCCTCGTACATATCAAATCTCATACCGACTTTATTCAAGTCAAGTTCATCCTCTTCTGCCGGATTGGTTCCGCTGCGAACCATGTCTCCGAAGTCATAAAGAGAAAGCCCCGGCATAACGGTATCCAGATCAATAACACAAACTGCTTCTCCGGAAAGGTCGTCGATCAGAATATTATTGGCCTTGGTATCATTGTGCGTGATGCGTTCCGGAATGGAACCTTCGGCATTCAGATCCAGCAGTTTGCCACACTCCTCTTTACGGGAAAGAACGAAATCGACCTCCCTTTCGACCTGTTTGACCCGGTTGCAGGAATCCGCTTTAACGGCAGCTTCAAGCATATTGACCCGTTTGGGAGTATTGTGAAAATCGGGGATCGTTTCATTCAGACGTCCCGGCAGATCGACCAGATTTTTCTGAAACTCGCCGAATCCCTGCGCCACCCGGAACGCCTGTTCCGGGGTTTCCAGCACTTCATAAGCCCGGGCATGCTCCACAAAAACATAAGCGCGCCAGCAGTTGCCTCTGGTGTCAAAGGCATACGGTTTGCCATCGTGTGCATGGAGCAGCCGCAAGGTACGTTTACGGGTTTCAGCATGAGCGATTCTGATTTTGCCGAGAATATGATCGGTAACTCTGGCGACATTCTCCATTACCGCTACGGGATCTTTGAAGACATTGGAATTGATCTTCTGCAAAGCGTAGTGCAACCGGATCCCTCCCTGATCAAACGTCAACTGAAATGTATCATTCACATTACCGTTGCCGAATGGGGTGCCGACCAGAAAATCACCGTAAATATCAAACATCCCGGCAAGCCGCCGGATCTCCTGCTGTGAGTATGGAGTTGCCATTAATTTCACCTCTGCATTCAGAAAAGTTTTTCCGGATAAGCCCCGGAAGCCACCAGTTTACGCAGAGCCTCCTGCACTGACGGACGGTCTTCTTTGTAAGTGACTCCGAACCAGCTGTCGCGGCTGTGGAGCATGGTGATTTCCGCTTTGCCGGCATTGATCAGCGAATCTACGACAAAAGGCAGATAAAATTCACTTTTGAGTTCCTGACCGCTCTTTTCCAGAAATCCGCAGAACAGAGCTTCCAATTCATTGACCATTTCCGGCATAAATCCCCAGGAATTCATGGAAGCCGGTTCATTTCCGGTAAGAATAACTTCACTTCCGTCATCCATCAGAGAAACGACTTGTCCGTCTTCCCGGCGGTAGATTTTAGTATTTTCCACGACTTTGGCAAGATGACCATTGCCGTCATCCGAACAAATACCGCGGGACACATAACCATTTTCGCTCAACGTATTGCTCAACTGGAATGAAGCGATACAGCCGCGAACCATATTTCCGGCGGGCGGATTTTTAAGATATGCCGCCAGCTGGGCATAACTGTCTCGGCCGTAGAAGTCATCGGCATTGATCACCGCAAATGGTTCATTGAGCAGATGCCGGGCGGCATAAACTGCATGGCCGGTACCCCACGGTTTCACCCGGTCTGCCGGAGCAGAGAAATTGCCCGGCAGGTCATTGAGATCCTGAAAAGCGAATTCCATATTGATCTTGTTCTCATAACGCTTGGCGATAACGTTTTTGAATTCGTTTTCAAAATCCTTGCGGATAACAAAAACCACCCGGTCAAAACCGGCACGCATGGCATCAAAAACTGAATAATCCATCACAGTCTCGCCGGAAGGTCCCATTTGATCAAGTTGTTTAAGACCGCCATAACGGCTACCCATACCGGCAGCCAGAATCAAAAGAGAAAGTCCCATTTTCATATTCCTTATTTTATTGAAATGTCAATGATCTGACAATACACGTTGGATATAATATAATCCGTTTTTGCAATTATTCCAATATTTTATCCATCAAACTCACTTTTTTGCAGGAAAATCCATTATCTATGCATAACTGTTAATGGCGAATTTGCCAAATCCGGATTATATTAAAGTACAACCAAAATAATGGAGGTTCTTTATGTACACACTGATAAAAAAATGCCATTTGATCTCTCCAGATGTTGAGATCGCAGAAGCTTCGATCCTCATTGAGAATGACCGGATCATCCAGGTTTCTGCCAGTGACATTCCTGCCCCTGCCGGAGCAAAAGTCATCAACGCTGAAGGATTGACCGCGGTTCCCGGTTTCATCGACCTGCACTGCCACGGGCGCAACAGTTTCGACTTCTGCGACGGATCAGCTGCCGGAGCCAAAGCCATCGCCGAGGGCAAACTTGCCGAAGGCGTGACCACCTTGCTCCCCACCACATTGACCGTCAGCGAAAAGGATCTGTCCGACTCTCTGGCAGCAGTTGCCGCTTATGACCAGAAAAGCGGCTGCCGCATCCCCGGAGTTCATCTGGAAGGTCCCTTTATCAATGTAAAAGCTGCCGGGGCCCAGAATCCGGCTTATGTCCGGACTCCGGATGCTGCGGAAGTTGACCGGCTCAACGCGGTATTTCCGGTCAAAAAGATCACTTTTGCCATTGAAGAATCCGGCGGCATTAAATTTGTCGGCGAGATGCTCCGCCGCGGCATCGTACCATCCTGCACCCACAGTCAGGCAAAGTATGAAGTATTCAAAATGGCGCATGAAGCAGGATTGCGCAACTTGTCGCACTTCTGCAATCAGATGACACCGCTGCACCACCGGGACATCGGTCTGGTCGGAGCCGGACTGCTTCACAAAGATGTTTTTGCGGAGTTGATCTGTGACAAACTGCACATCTCTCCGGCAATGATCCAGTTGGTATTCAGTGTCAAAGGTGCGGACAAAGTCATTCTGATCTCCGATGCGATGCGGGCATCCGGAATGCCGGACGGCGAATATGATCTGGGCGGTCTGCCGGTCATGGTTGCCGATGGTGCAGCACGTCTCAAAGAGGGCGGGGCATTGGCAGGAAGCACCCTGCAATTGGCAACTGCTTTCAAAAACATCTGCGAAGTGACCGGCATCAAACCCTCGGAATTGGTCAAATCGACCTCTGCTTCTGCAGCAGCTGCGATGGGTTGGCTGGATCGCGGATACCTGGCGCCCGGATATCTGGCGGACATCGTGCTGCTGGACAGGGAATTCTCCGTCCGCAAAACGATGGTTGGCGGAGAGATCCGCTACGAAAATTGATAAAAGATCAACGTTTCTCCGAAGTGCCGCAAACTTGTTTACAGTTGCGGCACTATTTTTTTGTAACTGCTTGAAAACATAAGTAATTCATGCTATATTATTTCTGAATTAATGTAAAATAAAATACCCACAATAAGGAATAATATTATGCAGAACCATGGCGGATTGCAGTATGTGCCGCAAATTTCGGCAGCAGAAAAACAGGTCGTATATCTGGATTTTGACGGAGGAGAAACCAGATACACCAATCGAGATTTGAAT
>SUWL01000063.1 GCA_015061495.1 Lentisphaerota bacterium | reverse complement strand
AAAAAAAATGGCGGAAGAAGAGGGATTCGAACCCTCGGAGAGTTGCCCCTCGGCGGTTTTCAAGACCGCTGCCTTAAACCACTCGACCATTCTTCCGCGATTGTTTACTTAATTTAACCCCAGAATGGTTGATTTGCAAATTATTTTAGCGAAATATCTGCAAAAAAAACAGCCGGACAGAAGTTTGTCCGGCTGTTGAAGCGAATTTTTGTCAGTTGTACAACGGACCGAAGTTTTCGCAGGCACGGTAGTCTGCACTTTCTTTATCCATGCCAAATGCATTCCATGCCGCCGGACGGAAGATCTTTTCTTCGTCAACGTTGTGCATGCATACCGGAATGCGCAGTATGGAGCAGAGCGTGATGACATCTGCACCGATGTGACCATAGGAGATCGCTCCGTGGTTGGCTCCCCAGTTATTCATCATATCATAGGCACTCTTGAAAGCTCCTTTGCCGGTGATCCGCGGAGTGAACCAGGTACACGGCCAGGTGTAGTCGGTGCGTTTCCAGAGGGTGTCAGTTACTTCTTCAGGCAGGTTCACCGACCAGCCTTCTGCGATCTGTACCACCGGTCCCAAGCCTTTGACCAGATTCAGACGGATCATGGTCATGGGCATTTCTGCAGTGGTGACGAAACGTGAAGAGTAACCGCCGCCGCGGAAGTAACCCAAGTCCGCATAGTTCCAGGTGGAATTGGCAAGGATCGCTTTCTGGTCTTCTTCGGTAACTTCATACCAGGGTTTCATTATGCCGTTGCCGTCTGCATCTTTGGCTGCGCCGTTGGCATCCAGACAGCATGCTCCGGAGTTGATAAGGTGAATGAATCCGTCTGCATCTTTGGCTTTGCCCTCAATGTCGTAACCGGTGACCCGTTTGACCGCATCTCCGCTCCAGTAAGTACGGACATCTGCGAACATCTGCGCACGGTTGGTCAACAGCTTCATAAAGAGCATACCCAAACCGTTGAGTACGTCGTTTTCGGTGGCGAGGATGAATGGTTCACGCGCACCTTCCCAGTCAAACGAAGAGTTGAGCATGGATTCCGGGAAGTCACAGTTCGGATAGAAGTCAGTCCACTGACGCTGTCCCTGGAAACCGGCAGCAATAGCATTGTGACCGACCATCTCTTCTTCGCATCCGGCGGGGAGATTTTTGTTGCCGCGCATGAGGTCTTTGATAATGACCATCATTTTGACCACAAATTCCCAATCTTTGTCTTTTTCTTCGCGGGTACGCTGAAGTTCCGCAGGATTCTTATCGAATCCCTCGATGCAGTTGGCTTTGGTCCAGGCGAGAGCTTTTTCAAATTCAGCCTGATCGTAGACACCTTCGGTCATTCTGCGGATGATTTCAACCTCATCGACGGATTCTACCCGCATACCGAGGTAATCTTCAATAAAGTTGGTGTCGATGATTGATCCGCCGATACCCATGCAAATCGAACCGATCTGCAAATAGGATTTGCCGCGCATGGTGGCAACAGCAACTGCGGCACGTCCGAAGCGGAGCAGTTTTTCTTTGACATCTTCCGGGATTTCGGTGTCATCGCAATCCTGAACATCGTGACCATAGATGCCGAATGCCGGCAGACCTTTCTGGGCATGGGTGGCAAGCACGGATGCCAGATAGACTGCTCCCGGACGTTCCGTACCGTTGAAGCCCCATACCGCTTTGATGGTTTGAGGATCCATGTCCATGGTTTCTGCTCCGTAGCACCAGCAGGGCGTGACGGTCACGGTGATGTCAACACCCTCTCTGCGGAATTTATCTGCACATGCTGCAGCTTCACCGACTCTGCCGATAGTGGTATCGGCAATTACGACTTTGACGGGGGTGCCATCGGCATATTTCAGGTTGTCTTCAAAGAGTTTTGCAGCTCTTTTTGCCATATTCATGGTTTGTTCTTCGAGGGATTCCCGCACTTTAAGCACGCCGCGGCGGCCGTCGATGGTGGGGCGGATGCCGATGCACGGCATGGAACCATAATAACGTTTTTCTTCTTTACTCATTTTTGGTCTCCTTGTTGAAAACAGTTATCACTGTGGATTTCAGGGTTGGGTTACGCCTTTTTTAACGATGATATTGCCGTAAATGCGGCTCTCTCCGGAAACGACCACGGCAAATGCTTCTCTGGCCCGGTCGTAGAAAGCAAAACGCTCAATGTAGTCAATACGGTCAGCATCTTTACCGAGATATTCTTTAACTTCAGCCATCAGTTCCGGATCAAGATTATCTCCGGGGACCGGAGCCATCATCATGACCGGTTTATCAACGTACTGATCCAGTTCGATCAGTTTGAGGATCGCCTTGAGCAGTTCCGGGGAGGTCGCTGCATCAACACGCACCACGTTGGGATTGACTGAATATGCGGGGAAGTGGGCATCTGAAATGACCAACTCATCTCCGTGTCCCATCTGTGCCAGAATGGCAAGCAGATCCGGGGAAATTATTGCCGGAACACCTTTGAGCATTTTTCTTTTCCTTTTTTGTTTGTTTTTCGGTTATAAAAAGACCCGATCTTGTATGTTAATAATATAGATAGGGAACCCGGATTTTTCAAAGCGTTTTTTTGATAAAATACAGAATTTACCTGAAATTTATATTTTTTAACATAAAAAAAACGGGAAAATATGTAAATTTCCCGTTTTTTTTGGAATCATGCCTGTTTCAGAGTAAGCGTTTCACCCTTTGTCATGTTGATCACGATGATTTTTGCATCGCTCGTAATATTTCTTCCGGAGAGCAGAGCTTTTTTCCACGGATTGACCAGTTTCAGTGTCCCGCCGCTTTCGGCGCATACTTTGACATATTTGACCTGTCCGGCATCTTTTTCCGCGCTGATAAGAAATGCCCCGGAACTTCTTAAATTGCTGAATTTGGCACTTCTGTTATCCGGTATACCGGGAAATATCCGGGTGATCCCGAATGCCGAAGAGGTCATCAGCATGTCGGTCAATGCTCCGGCGATTCCCAGGCTTTCAGTCCATCCGCCGCGGAAGTTGTGGGTACAGGCTGAAACGCCCCGGAACGTTCCGTTGGGCAGTATCCAACGTCGGACAAAAGTAAGTAATTCATCGTGCCACTCTGGATTCCATTGTTGCTGGCGCAGTGCGATGGACAGTTTGTACGGCATTTGCCCCATGTAAAAGTCATGGAAACGGTTGCCGACAGTCAGGAAGTCCGGACGTGTCCCTTCCGGCAGATATTCTCCGTCAAAGGCTTCAAATTCCGGATAATCATCCGGTTTTTTATTAAGCGGCATATTGGCGGCGATATGTCGCCAGAGTTCAGCTTTTTCCCGGTCGACAGCCAGTGCATCAGCGGCATTGGCAGCCGCGATCAGGGCAAAATTGGCATGCAGCAGGACTTGAGTTTTGTCGGTCGCTCCGGTTCTGCTGAATTCGCTTTCGCCTTGATTGGATGGATAAGCGTGATAAACGCCGTCTGCATCTTTTTTGAGAAATTTCTCATAGAAAGTTGCAAATTTTTTCAGTGCGGGATAGCCGGTTTTCTGCAGAAATTCTTTATCTCTGGTCAAATCCCAGCGGCGGTAGAAATACGCAGCCACCCAACCGGTCATATATGCCATGCGGCCAAGCGGCAGAGAACCGAAGTAATCGTCGTCTGCATGAAACGGATAGCCGGACAACTGAATGAAACATCCACCGTCGATATCGTAGTAATCCCGGGAGATCTTTTCTCCGAGTTTCATCACATATTCCACGCCGTCAAAATAGGTGTCGCCGACACTGATATGGTTGGCTTCGTAGTCTCCGAGAAAGATGGATTGATAATTGTAGTTGAAGTGATAATCGCCTTTCCACATGGAATAATCTTGCAATGAGGAGGGGATGAACAGTCCCGGCGGGACTGTCCCGTGGCGCAATATCGAGCGTTTGACATGCATGGAGGCATACCAGCTTCTTTCCAGAATCTCATCATCAAAAGTCACGGAAGATCTCTGCCAGAAATCTTCTGCCGCCTTTGCTGCTGCGATACGGTCTTTTTCCCAATCTCCTGCCTTGACCAGCTGCCTGATATCTTCCTGTCTGTCGGTAGACAGAACCGCTGACAGTGAACCGGCACAGGCATCCATTGCCGGAAGCAGCCGTAAAAATTTGCCGGAAGAACCATTTATTTCACCACTGCCGCAGAGCGTACCGGAAAGATCTTTGCCGCCGGGATTTTTCTGGAACAGTATTTCCCCGTCAACGGTCAGCGGCGGAAATTCCGGAAATGGAGCCGCGCAATTGAAGTAATTATTGCCATGCTCCAGCATCTCTGCTTCTGCAAAGTTTTTTATTGAAACTTCATCCGGACGGAACATCGTAGCATAAACTTTTGGCAGTTTGGGAAGTCCGAAAAAGTAACCGCCGTAAGCGATGTCCGGAGTATAATTTTTCAGTTCCCAATCAATCGTCAAGCGGTTGACTTCCGGATGTATCACCGCCTTGAGGATCAGCTGCGCCCCGTCAAAATGGGTGATTTCGATGGTCAGCAATCCGGATTCGATATCCAGAAGCTGCCGCCATTGGCAATCGCTCCAGTCCGCCGGATAATGGATGTATAACGTCATTGCCGGTTTGGGCATCGGAGCGTTGCGCTGCTGCGAAAACGGCCGTCTGGCTATTTCAGCTATGCGTTTGCCGGCTTCCGGCGGTACTCCGGATACTTCAAAAGTGACGCCGTCAACTGTGATACCTTTGTCAATGGCTTCTTCCAACTCTCTGATGTGCGCAGGACGGGGGTTTTGTGAGAGATCCAGCCGTTCATCCCAAAAGTCGTTTTTGCCCAATTGAAAAACGATTTTTCCAGGTTTCTGGTAACAACTTGCGGAAAGATTACCATTGCCGATAATGAAACCTTCTTCGGCAAGTTGGCACGGATGATTGATAGTCAGGATGTGGTGCATTTGTTTACCTTTTTATAACAATCTGATCGATAAGATATTTTCCTGAATAAAGTTTTACAGTCACCTTGGATGTTCCGGCTGGAATTTTTGTTTTGATACAGCCATTGGTGAATGGGATATCCTTTTGCGGAGCCATAAAGTCATCTTTTCCGTATATGATCCGGCAATGTTTCCCGCTGGCGTTGTCCACATTTACCGTCAGGTCACTGCCGTTTACGGAGGCTTTGAGCTGCTTGACGAAACGGACAATTACTGCCACTTCATTGTGGGGCAGGGGGATGGTCAAAGTGGTTTTGCCATTCCGGTTGAAAGTGGAAACCTTTTCGTCATTGTAAACTTCCATATAGCGGAAATCCCCTTTGACTTCGTCGATTTTCAGCAAATCACGCTGCTCTTTGCCGGAGCGGTTGAATACCGTCCAGATGTGTTTGCCATGGGGGTCATCTCCGCAGAATTCATTAGCGAACACCTGATTATTCAGCGTCGGGATGTGCGGGATCTTTTCCGCGTTGCTGTCAAAAACGTCGCTGTTTTCTTCCAAAGTGCGGAACGATCTGATCCCCTTGTGAGAGGTGCAGGCAAAACCGCAGGCATTGAATAAACTCATGCGGATCGCTTCATCGGTTCTGGATGCGCCATGGATCCAGGTTTTTACTTCCGGAAAGTAGAAACGGGTGAATACCGTCATATAAGAGTTGAGCTTGCGGAAATCTGCCCACATGGGAGATTCGGAGATCCAGCAGATGTTTTCTGCAAAGTATCCGTCGTGGAACTGGGAAATATAATCGTTGCCGGCATGCTCGACAGTGACGATTTTTTCCGGAGAAACTTTTGTAAGTTCGCCTTTGAATTTTTTCAGGGTTTCGCCAAGAAGTTCCGCGTTGGCAGTTGAGCGCAGCGTACCGTCGTAATGTCCGTGAGCCGGATTATAGCAGGGCGAAATTCTGCAGAGCACATCCAAACGGTAGCCGTCAGCATTGGTTTCTGCCACGCGTTTTGCAAGCAGTTTGCTGTAGTGAGCTGCAAAATCCTGTTCCATGTCACAGAAGTTCCAGCCGATACCTTCTGCAGTATAATCGGTTCGCGGTCTGCCATAGACGTTGAGATGTGCCCATTTTTTTCCGATTTCGAATGCCTTGGTGCCTTTTGCCGCGCCGCGCACCATGGTGTAGAGGATAAGACGGCTTTCTTTGCTGTGGATCAGGGCGATCTCATCTTTGAGGGCTTTAAGTCCGCCGCGGCTGACATTGTAATCGTAGTCGCCTTCCATATGGACATTGATAAAGGGCAATCCGAATTTGCCGATTTCTTCCGTCGGGACATCAAGTCTTGCCGGTTTATCCCACCAGAAGGCGATCTCCTGAAGCACATTTTTTTCCAAATGGGTGATGGATTTACCGTAACTGTATTCATTGGCTTTTTTGTTGTAGTACCCTCTGGACGGGGAAGAACTGAACATCCACAATCCGGAGTGGGGATGAGCGGATAAGAGCGCGTAGGTCTCGGTGTACCATTTGGGAGTGGTATAAGGTTTTTTGAACCAGGTTTTGACAAAATCGGAATAACTTTTCATACCGCTCTGCCATGCACCTTTATTGACACCGATAACGGCATCCGGGATGTTGGTCTTTTTGCCGGGAGCCAAGTCAAAATCGAAATGCCGCCAGCCCATGGAAGAACCGATACCATTGTCAAAAAGTGTCTGATTCAGAGAACTCCAGGGGACTACCGGATAAGCTGCCATTGAAGCGTTGGCAGATGAGCGGTGTTTGAGTTCCATTATTTTCGGATAGCCGGTTTTGTCCTTGGTGTAGGCATAGACACCGCCGTCATCCTGCGGATTCCAGACACTGAGAAGCTGCATAAAAAGGGTCATGCCGTAGACCTGACGCAGAGTACAGTCAAGTTTACCTGCCATTCCGGATTCCATCGGAAAGAAAAATTCGTCACCGGCAATATCTTTACCGATCTGCATATTTCCGAGCAGCGGACAGCTGACCCCGAATACATTTTTGGTACTGCTGTTATTGACAAATTCGGTTTTGACGTTCAATTCCGGTGAATCGGCTTTTACGGTCAGAGTGATGGTTCCGGAAATTTTTTCCTCGGGATTGTTGAGTGCGAAAACCACACTTTTCTGCTGTTCATTGCCGCTTGTTTTAACAGAAGTAACTTTGAACGAAGCATTGGGAAGCATTTTGTTTTCATGATGGATGGCAAAAAATCTGCCCGGTTTCAGCAATACATTGCGGTTGAGATATTTGCTGAAAAATTCGTTGAGGGTCAATCCGTTGGCGGTATCAAAGGTGAAACGGAAAAAACCATTTTCGATTTGGACCAGTTTTTTCTGTACAACTATCGTTGCCGGAGTATTGGTATCGATTTTTGCCGCCGGAGTTTTTACGGCAGGCGGGACGGGGATCTCAACTTTTTTGACAACGATTTTCTGGGTTTTGCTGGTATCTTCAACGCCTTTGACTGATAGGTTGTCAATTTGCAGCGCAGCTCCTTTTGAACCGGGATTGGCAAAGATGATCACATTCAAGCCGCCATTTGGTGCAACTTCCGGCAGGGCAAGTTTGCCTTGGGAAACATTGTTGATAAAAAGTTCTGAACCGCTGTTATCCAGTTTGATGGTCAAGTCGTACCATTTGCCGACTTCCATATTGCCGGTGCGGATTTTTTGAACCATTTTGGCGGGCATCTTTTTTGGGCCGTTAGTCATGTACAGATGACCGTTGGTACTGCCGTTGAAAAGCACCCATGCCGAACGGTAATGCCAGGGATTGAGCTGGAAAAAGCCAATGTAATAGTGGACATCTGAACCGGTCTTGTCAAATTTGATCCGGGCTTTCAAGGTACCTGATTTGAATTTCTTTTTACTGATCATCCGGATTTCGCCGGTACCGGGAGCTGCTCCGAAAGAAAGCACTCCGTTAATGCATCGAATGTCTCTTTTTGAACCTTGGAAGGTCCAGGGATACTTGTCAGAGTGATCTTCTATCGCTACCGTGGAGCGTTCCAGAAGGACGTTGTTAAAGTTGTCGTCGATGGAAATTTCGGCGGCAGCAGAGGAGAAAATTGTCGCTGAAACAGCCGAAAAAAGGGACAAAAATTTTCTTGATATCATCTTTATATATTTCCTGGGGTCAGTTGTTTAAGACAGCTTTGACATTGATTTCATCAAAGGATATGGACGCTCCTTCGCCGGATGCGGCAAAGATCAGTCTCATATTGGCGTTGGGGATCGTACCGGGAGTGGTAAGTTTCCCTTTGGATACATCATCGATCCACAATTCGGCACCGTTCGCATCCAGTTTCAATTTAAGATCGTACCACTGCCCGATGGTCAATGCTCCGGTGCGAACCCGGTGCAAATCCTGTTTGGGCAGAGAATTTGCACCGTTTTTCATATACAGATGCCCGTTGGTGGAACTGTTGAACATCAGCCATGCGGAACGATTGTGCCAGGGCTGGAATTCCACAAATCCGATATAGTAGTGATTTTTTGAGGAACAGGCATTGAAACGGATTTTTAACGTGATTTCACCATTTTTGAAAAGCTGTTTGGTAAAGATCCGGCTTTCTCCTCCGGCAGATGCCAAGGTGAAAACTCCATCTGTGCAATCAATTTTTCTCTTGGAACCGATGAATATCCAGGGAGCTAACTGCGGATTTCTTTCAATCACAGCACCTGAACCATTGGGGATGTTTTCAAAATCATTTTGAAAAGTGAACTGCGCCTGACCTGCGGCCAAAAGCGTACTGCACAGCGCAATTGCACTGAAAAAAAGCGTGCTTGATTTCATTTTTCCTCCATTTCGTTTTCAGTCTTATCCGATCAGAAGTTGTAGACTACACCGTTGCATACCACGCTGTCATTGTTATCCCAGGGACACCATTCCCCCCAGCGGGAATGGAATTCATCCGGAGTCATGCTTTCTACATGGCCATCAATAAAACCCTGTATCCCTGATCCGTTATGCCGGAAATCCATTTTTATGTATTCGCTGCTCAGCGGGTGAAAAGCGTTGCGGTTGATGAGTGCCGTTTTATGTACAGCATCGGTTATCGTCATAAATGTAGATGTATTTTGGATTTTTCTCGTGTCAATATGATATCCCGCTGGGCCTACGCCTTTAAACACTTTGGTATTTTCTTTGTAAGATGGATGACATATCCCTGCCGACGGAATTGCATAGATGTTGTATGCTACTTGGCTTGTATCCGGTTTGTGGCTCGGGCATTTTGCCACTGCAAAATCCAGCATCGGTTCAATATTTGCGGCACCAGCCAAATGGTTCTGCGCATTGGAGAGAGTCCACACAATACTGTCAACGCCGCCAGGAGAATTGCCGCATGCCATGAGAATCACACCATTATTTTGATCGGCATACATCGCAAAAGCCGTACCGAATTGCTTGATATTGTTGGTGCAGCTTGCGGAACGTCCTCTTTCCCGGGCAGAATTAAGTGCCGGCAGTAAAATCGCCGCCAAAATGGCGATGATTGCAATGACAACGAGAAGCTCAATAAGGGTAAAGCGTGCTTTACCCTGCCCATGGGCAGCCTTTTCACGATCACAGCAGAGATGTGATCCTTTAACCAGCAGTTCGATCAAAGTGAAGTTTGCCGACTTCACTTTACAGGGGTGAAGTGAAATGTTTTTCATCATGGTACAGCCTTTCTTTTTTTACGGCAACCGATACATCGGCGTAACATGTATACGCAGCCCAATTGCCTGTTAACACACACTAAATATAGGCAAAATATAGTTTTTTTGCAATGGCTATACTGTTGATTTTGTATCTAAACTGTTATTTTTTTACAGAATCGTATCCACTGATATCAATAATCGTTTAAAAATCACTTTTTTTGTAAAAACTGCTTGACATGGGCGATTAAATGCTGTATACTATTAAGCGCGAGAACAAGGCATATTGTGTTGATTTATGTTTGCAACTGATTATTGAGAGCAGGAAGTTTTTTAGATGTATGATTTTGACAAAATCGTAGATCGCCGGAATATCGGCGCATGCAAATATATCGGGGTCCCGGCGGATATTTTGCCGATGACTATTGCGGATATGGAATTTGCTCCTCCTCCGGAGGTGGCGGAGGCGTTGAGCCGTCGTGCGCTGTCCGGAAATTATGGCTATACGATGATGACCGACGGAGATTATCAGGCGATCATTGACTGGGTGCACAAAAGGCATAATATGGAGATCCGCCGAGAATATCTGCTGCCGTCCTGCGGAGTTTTGAATACCATGCGCTGCAGCATGTATGCTCTTACTGAACCGGGGGACAAGGTCGTTGTGATCCTGCCTTTGCATACCCCATCGATAAAAAGTGCTTCCATGCAGGGCAGGGTGGCTTGTGAAAGCTGGATGAAAGAATCTGATGATGGAAATTATACTTTCGATTTTGATGATCTGGAAAAAAATTTCGCTTCCGGAGCAAAAGTATTGATGATGTGCGCTCCTCACAATCCTACCGGCAGAGTTTGGCGTTATGAAGAGTTGAGTAAATTGGCGGATTTGATCCGCAAATATAATGTAATGGTTATTTCCGATGAAATTCACCGGGATTTGGTTTTTGAGGGAAATGTGCATATCCCGCTGGCATCTCTGCCGGATATGGCGGAACGGGTGATAACGGTTTTTTCACCGTCCAAAACGTTCAATCTCGGCGGATGTCATATAAGTTCCACAGTGATCGTCAATGATGAACTCCGGGAAAAGGTGCGGGCGAAACTTTATGAATTTGGGCACGATTGCGGCCGTCCGCCGCTGTTTTCTCTCATTGCACAAACTGCCGCTTATACTTGCGGGGAAAAATATCTTGATGAGATGCTGGTCTATCTGAATAAAAATATTGATCTGGCAGAGGAGTATTTATCCGGACTCCCGGTCAAGTTCCGCCGTCCGGAAGCTTCATTCCTGTTGTGGGTGGATTGCCGCAAGTTGAATCTCAATACTGCCGGTTTGGCAGAATTGCTGGCAAAAGCCGGTATATCTGCAGATCCCGGACACTATTACGATACTTATAAGATAGACGGTTATACCGGTTTGCAGCATCATTTCCGTCTGGCTGTCGGCATGTCCCGGAAATTGCTGGAACCGGCTCTTGAGAATTTGCGCAGCGTACTGCTGAAATGTAACTGAAAAAGAGGGTGAAACATGAAAAAAATATTGTCGATCATCGTTTGGGGTATTGCCGCCGTTTGTTTCGCGGCTCCGCTGAAAGATGTTTATATCAACGGAAGCACGAATAAATCTCCTTTGACCTATCAGAAAAATGAAGAGATGGTCTTTTCTTTTGAAGTTGTACCAGAGGGAAATTCGTTAGAAGGACTTTTTCTGAAATATACCCGGCATGGGGATGATGGCAAGACATCTTCCGGAAAAGTCCCTGCCTCGGAAAAATTAGTGGTAAAAACCTCTCTTGACCGGGCTGGTTTTGTCGGGATATCTGTCTATTTGGTCGATTCGGTCGGGATCCGTATGCAGGATCAAGAGAAACGTAATATTATGTTTTACGCAGGTGCTGCTGTTGATCCGGAAAAATTGACCGATTGCGGTGAACCGGAAGATTTCGACGAATTTTGGAAAGCTCAGCGGGCAAAATTGGATAAAGTCCCATTCAAGGAACTGGTGGAACGGAAATTTGTAAAAAGTGATGGCAAATTGAATTTTTATACGGTAAGTATTCCCTGTGCCGGACCACGCCCCGCAACCGGATTTCTCTGTATTCCGGTCAATGCGAAAAAGCGTTCTCTGCTTGCAGATGTTCATTTTATGGGCTATGGAACCGTTATTCAGAGATTGCCGGGCTGGGCATTAAAGGACCGGATAACCCTGATCATCAATGCGCACGGTTATGAAATGCTCCGGGACGATGCCTATTACAAAAACTTTTTCCAGCAAATCCGTTCAAATGGGCACGCATATGCTTTTGATCCGATCGAAAATCAGGATCGGGAAAAGTGTTACTTCAACGGAATGTCTCTGCGGGTCATGAGATCTTTGGATTATATAAAAACCGTTCCGGAATGGAATGGCAGAGTTCTGCGGGTCACCGGCGGCAGTCAGGGCGGATTGCAGACGATGTGGGCCGCTGCGCTGGATAAGGATATCACCGAAGCGATCCCTTCGATAACCTGGTGCTGTGATATGGCGGGACAGAGTAAAAAACAGCGTTATCATGGAACGTGGCGAGTGCCTTATACCCGGGCAATGGACTATTTTGATCCGGTGTTTATGGCAAAACGGGTAAAGACACCCTATGTGTACATTTCGCGGGCAGGGATGGGGGATTATATCTGTCCTCCGTCCGGATTGGCTGTTTGCTGGAATAACCTTGATGTACCGCACAAAAAGATGGTTTGGGTCCAGGGCAGTACTCATGGTTTTATCCCGAAAAAAAGCGACCGGATCGTGTGGGAAGTCAAATGAGCAGTACAATTTTCCCGATAAAAAATTATACGACGATCCTGCCGGATGGTTTTCAACCTTTTCCGCTGGATATGAATCAGCCGGAATTCCGGGAACTGATGGCATCCGGGTGTTCGTGTGTCACTCCGGTAAACAGTCCTGTCGGATGGGAAATTTATCGGCCGGGGGCAGCTGAACCGGAGCATTTGGATTTGTTTTTCATTGTTTCCGGCAAGTTCGTATTGGAAACAGCCAAGGGGATCATTTCCGCCGGTCCGGGGAGTGTGCTCCATATTGTTTCCTGGGAAGACCGCTATCTCAAGCTGGCTGAAGACGGCAGACATGTGTATGTGCGTTTTAATAACCCTGAGCGTTATCCTCTGTGCAGAGAAAATCGCGTTAATTATTCCCCTGTTGCCGAGGAGGTCGATTTTTATGTCCGGACGCTGCAGCAAAGTAACCCCAGTTTACCGGACGCGAGGAGTTATACCGCTTCTTTGACCAGATTGCTCTATATTATTTTTCAGCGGGAGCTTCATGGCAATATTTCCACAGATTATGAATTGGTCGCTGCTTTGCAGAAAAAGCTCAATACCCGGCAGGGGAATTTTGAGGTGTTGCCGATCGCCAAAGAGATGGGAATGAGTTTTTCCACCTTCCGCAATTTTTGTCTCAAAAATTTTGGCAAACCGCCCCGGGCGGTATTGGAGGAAGTCCGCATGACCAGAGCCCGGGGATTGTTGGATTTCAGCCTTAAAAGTATTGATGAAATAGCCAATGAATTGGGATTTGCTGATCGTTTCGCATTCAGCAGGGCATTCCGCAGATATTGCGGGATATCTCCGGCGGCGTTCCGCAAACGCTATGTGACCGGCAAATGAAAATCAACCGATCAGCCATGCGGCGATCAATGCAAGCATTGCCATTATTATTGCCGGAACGGTGTTGAACAGAATAACTTTACCCTCTTTTCCGGCGGCATTGACCGTGGCGCAGGCCGCAATAACCCCGCTGATACGTATCATACTGCCAAGTCCGCCGCCGACATTTTGCAGGGCAACCGTCAGCGTGGTTGACAAGTTCAGCATTTCAGCGGTATTGTATTGCAGCGGGGCAAAGAGAATGTTGGACACGGTGCAAGATCCGGTGAAAAATGTTCCCAGAATACCGATAAATGGTGCGCTGACGAGATAAGTTTTGCCCATAACATCGGCGGCGGCGATTGCGATGGATTCCAGCATGCCGGGATTTCCGGAAACATTTTCAGAAGTGAAAACCATGATTTGGACGATTGCCACGCTTGCGGCAATGGCAATGGCAGACATCTTGATCTGGTTGAAGGTGTTTATCAATATGTCCATCTGTTTTTTTGCCGGGATTTTCCAACAGATCGAACTGATGACCGCAATTATGCCGATCGGCAGCAAACCGGGATTGTTCAATATTTTCCATGAAGCACCGCTGCCGTGGATGCCGAAAGTTTCCGGCAGAGTGATGCTGAATGAATTGAGCATTTTTATAAAAATGCTGCCCGGCATCCGCAAAATCAGCAAAGAGAGTGCCAGAGAAAAGTATGGTATCCATGCTTTGAGAGCCGGAATTCCGGCGACATCTGTTAAAGCAGTTTTATTGATATCATCCTGCGGCTCCTGCTTTATTGCTTCCGGGAAATCCCAGATATATGCCGGAACCATTATTTTGAACCGGATCAGCAGTAAAATCAACGGCAATCCGACAACAGTTCCCATCATGGCAGCAAGTTCCGGACCGAGAGTCAATGCGGTGATTTGCCATGGAATAATGTATGCCAGTGCCGAGAACAATGCCAGCGGAGTAATTTCCAGTATGGAACGAATTTTTCTTTTTCCCCCGCTTAAAATTATCATCGCTGCAATTGCGGTCAGCGGCAGGAACAACCCGGAAGTTCCGGAAATCATGGTCAGCTCTTTTAACATGTGTTGTTCAAAAATTTCCGGAGCGATATCCGATTTGGTCAGCTGCGCAGAAAGAGCGGCAATCGCCGTTTTTATCGGGATTCCCACCGCTCCGAATGGCACCGGCAATGTGTTGCATATAAGCGCAGTGATTACTGCAATCAGCGGAGGAAAACCGAGACTTGCCAGTAACGGCGCCGCCAGTGCCGGAGCGGCACCAAATCCGGAAGCTCCTTCAATGAAGCCGCTGAAAAGCCACGCAATGACTAACACCTGGATCCTGCGGTCGTTGCTGATATTGGAAAAACTGCGGTTGATGCTTTGCATTGCTCCGCTCTGCCGCATGACATTGAGCAGCAGCAAAGCCCCGGCAATAATGAATATGATATCCAGAGATTTGAATATTCCCTGCAGAGTTGCAGCGGCGGCAGTCGGGATGTTCATGTCCCAGATTTGATAAGCCAGGATGACTGCCAGAAACCACGCTGCCGCCATCGCTTTCCCCGGGGATATTTTGAATTTGCACATCAGCAGCAAGGCTGTGAGAATTGGCAGTAACGCCGCAAAAAACAACATGATTACCTGAATATTTAGCAATTTGAACAATACATTTCTATAATATAATGCTGCAAGAGATTTTTTTCAAGAAAACGGGCGTAAAAAAAAACGGTTGCAGTAAGATCGGCAACCGTTTTGGATAGGATATTCGTATTTTACGCGATAAGCTCAAATTTGGTGTTGATGTTTTGAGTGCTTTCAGTAAGTGTGCTTACACCGATGGAGGATTCCGGCAGAGTTTGCCAGATTGTAAGATCGGCGGTGTTGCTGTCGGCAAAGAGCGTATCATCCAGTTGAGATGGTGCGGAAGCGCTCTCTTCCCAGAGGCATCCGGAAGCACTTTCCGGCATAGCTATTTCAGCGGAAGTTCCGGCAACCGCATCCCACGGTGCGGCGGCATTGGTCGCCTGGGTGATTGCCAAAGTA
>SUWL01000062.1 GCA_015061495.1 Lentisphaerota bacterium | reverse complement strand
CAGATTGCCCCGGGCAAAACGGGTGTCCGGCAACGGCATGATACCGGCATGGGCGCGCATCAGAGCATCAGCTTCGCTGTCCGGGCGCCATGGAATATAGGTGCAGGAAACATTTTCGATGGGCATTGCCGGATCGCCGCCGACGATCAGCAGGTCAAACGGCAGTTTTTTTGCCGCAAGCTGCAATGCAGCTCTTCTTTCGTAAAGAAAACGGTAGGTTACCGGAGTCCCTGTCCAAACTACGGTGAATTTTTCCGGTTTCTCTCTGCCCGGCGTGATGATTTCCGGCGGGACAGTCGGCAGTTTGATGATGTTATCATTCAAAATCCGGTATTTTTCCAAAAGCACATCATTGGCGGTGATGATCCCGGCGGCTTGGGCGATCAACCGGGGGAATTTCTGTTTCAAGAACGGGAGTTTCTCATATTTCAAATCAACTGCATCATCGAAATTCAGAATGTACGGATGGTTGCGCAGAAAGGTGCGTTCCATGAAAAATGGCAGATACGGCAGCAATTCATATTCAATGACCGCCGGAGTGCCGGGCACATCCTGTTTCATCTGTGACCGGCGGCGGAGATAGTATCCGGCAGTCCGGAAAAAACTGCGTTTTTTCCCGGTATAAAGTTCCTGCAGATACCGGTCATCAAAAAACGGACAGCACTCCGCTTCAATGCCGTATTGCTGCAGCAACGGCACAAATTGAAAAAAACGCAGTCTGCTGGATGCTCCCAGTTGACTGTATCGTGTCCACATGGTTATTTTCATAAAGTTTTCGCTCCGACAGTTCCATCCGCGAAGCGGATCCGGATTTCGGTGTCCGGCGGCAGTTTGCTGGTGCTGATCACCTTTTTGCCGGACGGATCAAAAATCATGGCGTATCCGCGCTCAAGCTGATTACGCGGATCAAATGCTTTCAGCGCAGTGTCAAGGGTGTCAAGACAGCTTTTTTTGCTGTTGAAAGCCATTTTGACAGCAGCATCACTGCGGATTTCCAATTCATCGATCCGCTGCCGGAGCATATTCAACTGCCGGACCGGATCGAAATATGCGGCTCTGGCAGATAATTTTTCCAGTTCTGCACAGATCCCGGCACTCCGGGTACGCAGAATATTGAGCATATCTTTGGCGGCACGGTCGATCCGGGTGGAAATGTCATCATGCTGTCCGATGACCAGTTCCGCTGCAGCCGATGGCGTCGGCACCCGCATATCGGCGGCAAAGTCGCAGATGGTGAAGTCGATCTCATGTCCGACCGCGCTGATGACCGGAATTTCACTGTCGGCAACCGCCCGGGCAAGCACCTCTTCGTTGAAGCACCAGAGGTCTTCCATACTGCCTCCGCCGCGGGTGATCACAATGACATCCGCCTGACCGGAGCGGTTGAAAAATTTGATCCCATCAGCCAGCTTTTCTGCGGCACCGGCTCCTTGAACCGGGGCAGGGTAGATGTTGACCTGCACATTGGGGAAACGGCGGGAAAGTATCTGCAGGAAATCCCGGATCGCCGCTCCTTCCGGACTGGTGACTACGCCGATTTTACGGGGCAGGGCGGGAATGGCTTTTTTGCGGCTCTGATCGAACAATCCCTCGGCAGCAAGTTTATTTTTCAGCATTTCGAAACGCTGCTGCAAGGCTCCGATCCCGGCGAGCCGCAGTTTTTTTACATTGAATTGATATTCGCCGCGGACATCGTATACCGACAAATTGCCCCAGACTTCGACCAGAGTTCCATTGTCAACCCCGAGTGAACGGCATTGAGCGGCGCCGCCGAACCAGCAGACCTTGATCTGGCACTTCTCATCTTTCATCTGAAAATATGCGTGTCCGGAACGGTGGAGCAGCAGAGAACCGACTTCGCCGCCCATCCAAAACGGCATAAATGCCCCCTCCAGGGTCTCTTTGATCGCCTGGTTGACGGCAGTCACGCTCCAAATCGGTTCAGATTGATTCATTTTTGAAAAACGATCTCCCGGATCAATTGGGCAATGGAGGTATTTTCCAGATCGTCACGATCAAATTTTTCTGCGCCGGGACCTTTGGCAAAAGTGAGGATCTTTGCGCCGGTGTGAGCGGTGCTTTCCCATGCCAGACCGTTGCGTTTGTCCCGCAGCCGGGATGCGCCGTAAGCCAGAGACGCGGAGTGATTTTTGCCGGGCAGATCGGGCAGGGCGGCAGGAATATCGTAGCTGTCTTTGTTCTTGCCGCCTTTGCGCTGCTGTTTGACGAAATAGGCGAAATAATTTTTCAATTCGACACGTTCCTGTGGCGTGAGCCTGCCCAGAGAGAGTGTATCAACGATGGTGCGTTCAAAGAGATCCCAATCGGCTTTCTGCTGATAGAGAGCGAGTAATTTGGAGTGGAGATCGCTGATTTGCATCTGCTGGTAAAGCAGAGCGGTTTTGCCGGGCACGTAGTTGTCGAGGAAGTACAATCCGCCGGTATTGTGATCTGCCGTGGCAATGATCAGCGTTTCTGCAGGATGTTTTTTCTGAAATTCCAGTGCCACGGCGACTGCCCGGTCAAAATCCATGGCGGCGCGAAGCAGACCTCCTGCATCGTTGGCGTGGGAGTAAACGTCGGTAAAGCCCTCTTCGACCATCAGAAAAAATCCGTTGGGGTTATCCAGTGTTTTGATTGCCTGTGCGGTAAAGTCCGCCAGAGAGGGGGTTTTACGCGGGATGGCCGGAAAGTCGCGAACCATCCGGCTGATGATGAAATTCTTGTCGGTCGGATTGATTTTATCCCAATTCTGGTCGCGGAAAATCTGATATTTCTGTCCGATCAGGGCGAGGTACTCTTCTTCCGTGGGTTTGTAACGGCTGTCCAGATAGAAGTGGGAAGCCCCGAAAAAGTCAAATCCGCTGTGGTAGAGGTCGTGGACGATCAGGGAGCGTTCACTGCGGTTGAACGTGTTGGCGTAGTGTGCTGACGGGGTGGCATCGTTGATCGGAGAGGTGGAAATGATACCGACTTTGCAGTGTCGTTCCTTAAACTCTTTGGAGATGCTTTTTACCGGCATGCGTTGGGGATCTACGCCGATAGCACCGTTGTAAGTTTTTATTCCGCAAGCGATCGCTGTGCCGCTGGCGGCGGAGTCGGTGACTTTGCCCTCAAAGTTGAGTGTTCCGGTATGCCGGACGATGGGAAATTGATCCAGAGCAGGGGACCCGGCTTCATTTTTCAGCAGTTTGCGGTGATTTTCCCCAAATCCGTCCGCGATGAAAAGAAAGACATATTTGACCTTGTTGCGGGCAGACGGCGTTTCATTGCAGATGGATTTACATCCGCAGAAAATCAGCAGCGCGAATAAAAAGAACAGACATTTTTTCACAGTTCACCTCTGTTATTATGCGTTGACAGCCGGACGGATATAGCACATCCGGTCAGTTTCGTTATCAAATTCACCGGGAGCATTTGCCAGAACAGCCAGATCCGGGGTTACCGTCGTAAAGGGGATCCCGTTGCCGAGAACTTTGATCAAAGCCTCTTTATCTGCTTCAAATGCAGCAAGTTTCATGGGATTGCTGCTGAAGTATTGTTTTGCGGCATCGGCGTTGAGGATCAACTCCTTGCCGGTGGCTTGCAGTGTGCCGTTGACCTTTTTGACCTCAAAAGCGAGCAGTTCTTTATTTCTGCCGTCATAGAGGATCGCGACGGTTTCACCGTCGCCGGGGTCGAGTTTTCCGGCGAGAGCCAGTGCGCCGGGGATGCAGCGGAAGCGGATGGCTGGATTACCGGCAGCCCAGCCGGCACCGAGGGCGGCAACGACCCGCAGAAAGGTGAAACTTCCTGGGCCAGCACCGAATGTCCATTGCGGTACATCCTGCAGAACTTTACCGCATGCTGCCAATTCGGATTCGACGAAATCCGGTACCAGAGAGGCATCCCGCGGGTGCATTTCCAGAAATGAACTGCGCAGCAGTTGACCGTTTTCAAAGAGGGCAAACGCCAGTTTCCCCGGCTGGGGATCAAGAACTCCATGCAGCATATTTTTTTTGCCTTTCCGGTATTATTTGCGCAGTATCTGCGCGATTAATTCTTCGTCGCTCAATGCCTTGCGGAAGTCGGCAACCTCATTGCCGCAGATGACAACTTCCGCTGGCATCGGGCGCAGATTATACACCGATCCCATTGAATAGCAGTATGCTCCGGCATTTTTTATCATCAGCAGATCATACTCTCTGATTTCCGGCAATACCCGTTGTTCAGCGAAACGGTCGCCGGTTTCACAGATATTGCCGCAGACATCATACCGTGCCGGAGCTCCGTCCGGATTGCTTAAATTGACGATCTGGTGGTACGCACCGTAAAGCACCGGGCGGATCAGTTGGGGAAATCCGGAATTGCATCCGGCGATAGTACGGGAACGGTTGTGTTTGATGGTATTGACTTCCACGATCAATGCTCCGCATTCTGCAGAGAGATACTTGCCCGGTTCAAAACGCATTATCAGTTTTTTACCGTAAACGGCACAGAAATCGTTGAATTTTGCGGCGATCCTGCTGCCCATATCCACGTAGTCGATGGGAATTTCATCTTCTTTGTAAGGAACCTTGAAGCCGCCGCCAAAGTCCATGAATTCCAGTTCCGGGAAACGTTCAAAAGTAGCGATAGCCATCAAATTATCCATGCTTTTGAGGACTGATTCAGCGTGCTGCAGTCCGCTGCCGGTGTGTTCATGAAGTCCGACGATGTGGAGATTGCCGGAATCGGCGATTTTTTTGGCTTCATCAGCATCATCCAGCAGGATGCCGAATTTGGTCAGATCTCCTCCGGTCATGGTCATGGCGTTATCGCCGTCGCAGACATCGGGATTGAAGCGCAGACAAATTCTGGCTCCGGGGTGAGATTTCGCACATTTTTTCAATCTGGAAAGCGAACCGATATTGACGGTGACACCGGTTTTCATCACCCGGTCAAATTCGGCATCGGTCATATTATTGGCAGTGTAAATGATCTTCTCCGGGGCGAATCCCAGTTCCAGAGCCAGTACCACTTCACCGGGGCTGACGGCATCGATTCCGGCACCGTGGTCACGGAGCAGGGTTAAAAGAGCCGGATTGTAGTTGGCTTTGAGCGCATAATGGATATGCAGATCGGGATACGGGATGAACCGGAAAAGATCCCGGTATCTTTCCAGCATCAAATCGCCGTCATAGACAAAGAGCGGTGTCCCGAATTTTTTGGCAAGATCTGTATATTGTTTATTGTTGATCATATTTGATTTAACCTCCTGGTTCAGCGGCCTTTAATGGATTTATCCGGTTTGATTTCCCCCCGTTCATGCTTCGGGACGGAGTAGGTGGAAAAGGAACATTTGCGGATAATTTCATCAGTAAGATCTTCATCGTAGCGGAATTCCAGCACTCTGACCGGAGTGCGCCACAAAATTGATGCCGTACCGAAACGGTCACCACGGTATTGGATGCGCACCGATGGTTCATTGCGCAGGGCGAAGCGGTATTCCGCCCGGGAAATCAATTTTTTCTGCAGGCTGTTTTTCAGTGAAGCCCGGGAGATCAGTACCAGATGGGCGATCTCTTTTTTGCTCAATGCTTCATAGGAGATCCCATCCTGAACAACCCGGGTGGCACATCCGGAAAAAAGCAGCATGCTCAAAAGCGGCAAGGTCAAAACAATCGTTTTCATTATAAATTTCCTGCAAACAAAATTACCTTTTCAATTGGTGAAATGCGATCAATTCATTCAGCCAGCAATTAAGTTGTTCCCAGTAGGCATCGGAACATTCCGGAAGCGCGGAATTGTCCACTCCGGATGCCACAAGGTTCTCCATAAATTCATTCTGCTGCTGGCTGGCGGACTCCGGAAGCATACCGTTTTCGTAGAGGAAAGCACTTTTCAACACCACCGCACATTGGATCAGTGACCATGGTTCATGCGGGCACTCCATGCCGGAAAGATTGGCGAAAACCGACTTCAATGATTCATAGGAGTGCAGCTGTACATCTCCAGGCGGCATATTGTTGAGCAGAAATGCACTGATTTTGCCTGCCATACGGTAGTTCCGCTGATTGTCGGCAATTGCGGAATAATCGGTCAGCAGTTCCATTTTTACGGCGGTGAAAAGCTCTCTGCCGTTGCCGTCATCTTCAAATTCCACTTCAACTTCCCGGAAAATATCGGCTGCCGGAGCGCTTTTTTTCAGGGATTGTCCCCCGTGCAGGATAAAAGATATCCTGCCGTAATCCGGGCTTATCCCGCGCAGCAGCAGTCCGGCTTCCTGATACGGACGCTTATCCAGGATGATGAATTGACCTGAAGTGATCACGTCTTACTCTCCGAGCTGCTTCTTTAACTCTGCGACCACCATGCCCGGATTGGCTTTGCCTTTGGTAAGTTTCATCACCTGTCCGACGAAAAATTGCAGGATCTTGGCGTTGCCGGAACGGTATTCTTCAAGCTGTTTGGTGAATTGGGCAAGCACTTGGGCAACTGCGCCGGAGATTGCAGATGAATCGCTGACCTGGGCAAGCCCTTTTTCATTGATGATGGTATCGGCATCTTTGCCGGATTCAAACATTTCGGCGAAGACATCTTTGGCGATTTTGCCGTTGATTTTGCCGGAATCAATAGCGTTGATCAAACCGGCGAGTTTTTCCGGAGTAACGGGGGAATCATTGACGCTGATACCGGCTTCACCGGTCAGCGCGAGCAGCGAGGTGATGATCCAGTTGGCAGCCTGCTTCGGAGTTTTTACCAGTTTCGCCGCCTGATCGAAGTATGCTGCCAGCAGTTTGTCGGCGGTAAGGACTTCAGCATCGTAGGCGGTCAAACCGTACTCATCGCAGAAACGCTGACGTTTGGCTTCCGGCAGTTCCGGGAGGGTGGCGCGGATCGCTTCGATCTCTTCATCGGTGAAAGTTACGGGCATCAGATCCGGTTCCGGGAAATAACGGTAGTCGTGAGCGGACTCTTTGGTGCGCATCAGATAACTTTCGCCCCGGTCGTCATTCCAGCCGCGGGTCTCCTGGCGGAGGGTTTCGCCTTTGTCAAGGAGTTCTGCCTGCCGTTCGATCTCATAATCGATCGCCCGGTGAACTGCCCGGAAACTGTTGAGGTTTTTCAATTCGATTTTTGTGCCGAATTCTTTCTGACCGACCGGTCGCAGAGAGATGTTGACATCACAGCGCATCTGACCTTTTTCCATATCGCAGTCGCCGATCTCTCCGAAGCGCATGATCTCTTTAAGGTTGCAGAGATAGGCGTATGCTTCATCGGCACTGCGCATATCCGGTTCGCTGACGATCTCCATCAGCGGCACCCCGGCGCGGTTGTAGTCCACGCCGCTGTCGTGATGGAAGTGGGTAAGTTTGGCGACGTCTTCTTCCAGATGGATACGGGTGATGCCGATATCTTTATCCGGCAGTTCCGCGCCGGAAAATCCGGTGCCGGAAATATGGATCTTGCCGGTTGAGCAAAATGGCAGATCATACTGGGAGATCTGATAATTTTTGGGCATATCCGGATAGAAGTAATTTTTGCGGTCAAATTTGCTGAATTTGGCGATGGTGCATCCGGTGAGCAATCCGGCTTTGACGGTGGCGCGGATCGCCTCTTTGTTGGGGACGGGCAGGACACCGGGGTATCCCATGCAGACCGGGCAGACATTGGTGTTGGGTTCGGCGCCGAATTCATTGGCGCATGAGCAGAACATTTTGCTGGCACTGCGAACCTGGGTATGAACTTCCAAACCGATAACGACTTCGTATTTCATGATCTTTTCCTATTCTGAAAAATTGTTGACAAACCTCATCTACATAATATACCACAAAAAAACGATTGTGCAAGTATTTCCACAGTACCTTTTTCGCTTGTTTCTGCAGTTTCAAAAGTCGGAAAACAACTTTGCCGGAGAGCCGTCAAAAAACTCCGCTTCCGGATGCTGATGCCGGAACCATGTCCGCTGCCTCCGGGCGTACTGCCAGGTGGCAGTACAGATTTTTTCCAACAGGGTCTGCCGGTCGAATTCCCCCCGGAAAAAGGCATCTATAAGTTTATATCCCAGCGCCTGATGGGCTGTCGGGGTGGCGAATAACCCCCGGTCGATCGCACAGCGTGCCTCTTGCAGCCATCCGTCAGAGAGCATTTTTGCCGCACGCGAAGCGATACGTTCTTTCAATTCGGCACTTTCCCGTTCTAAAATCAGTGATTTGACCGGATAACGCAAGGTTTGTCTTTTGCCCTGCTGCAGTTCTACGATGGATTTACCGGTGAGGATAAAAACTTCCAGAGCCCGGATGAGGCGGCGGCGGCAGAGTTTCCATTTTTCAAAGGCAGCCGGATCAACTTCGGCGACCTTTTTGTGAAGCAGGAGTTCTCCGGCATCGGAATCATATTTTTCATCGAGCTGTCTGCGCAGTTCCCGGTCGCCGGGCAGATCATCCAAGCCATAAAGCAGGGCTTTGAGGTACAAACCGGTTCCGCCGCAGAGGATGGGGAGTTTGCCGCGGCTGCGGATGTCGTGTATTGCCGCATCAGCTTCGGAACAGAAGCGGAACACTTCCGAACGTTCCTCAAGTTCATAGATCCCTGTGAGGTGGTGCGGGATACGGGATTTTTCTTCTGCGGACGGTTGGGCGGTACCGATGGGCAGATCTTTGTAAAGCTGCATGGAATCAACTGAAACGATTTCACCGTTGAGTTTTTCTGCGGCAAGCAACGCCAGTGCGCTTTTTCCCGAAGCGGTCGCTCCGGATATGATCAGGATACGTCCATCCATGAGCAGTTCACATCCGGTATAACCATTCCAGGACTTTGCGGAAAAGGTTGCTGAATTTGGGGTAGCGGAACGGCAGATCGAACCACGAAGATTGTATCATTACCGGTTTTTCGTGGGTAAAAGTGAGAAAGGTTTTTGCACCGTGATAAGCACCGAAACCGCTTTTGCCGACTCCGCCGAATGGGATATTCATATTGCAGAAATGGATCAGCACATCGTTGAATACCATTGCTCCGCAGGAGAAGCGGTCACGGAGAAATTTTTTCAGCTTTTCCGACCCGCCGAAACAGTATGCCGCCAGAGGGCGATCCAATCCGGCAAGATATGCCTGCAGTTCTTCATCAGTGGCAAATTGCCGGATCGGCAGCACCGGTCCGAAGATCTCTTCCTGAAACAACGGAGAATCTTCCGGCAGACGGTCGATGACCGTCGGTTCGATCACTCTGGACGCCGGATTTTTGTCTCCGCCGGAAATCAATCTGCCCCCGGAAATAAAGTGGATGATACGGTTATAGGCATCATCATCGGGCATCCCGCTGCAGAATCCGGAATCCAGCGGATTCTGACCGTACACATTGCGGATCTCGGCGGCAAGGTGATTGAGAAATTCATCTTTGATATCCTTTTGCACCAGCAGATAGTCCGGAGCGGCACAGGATTGACCGGCATTGAAAAATTTACCCCATGCGATCCGGCGGGCAGCGATTTTAAGATTGGCTTTTTCGGCTACGATACAGGGGTTTTTACCGCCAAGTTCCATGGTGCAGGGAGTGAGATTTTTTGCTGCATGCATGCAGACCTCTTTGCCGGCGCTGCTGCTGCCGGTGAAAAAGATATAGTCATAACGGTATGAAAGCAGTTCATGGAGTTCCATTTCATCATTGACAACCAGAATTTCATCCGAACTGAAACAGCTTTTCAGCAGTTTGACCATTGCACTGTTGGTGTATGGAGAGCGGGGGGACAGTTTGAGTATCACCCGGTTTCCGGCGGCGAATGCTCCCAATGCCGGTTCCAGAGAGAGCAAAAGCGGATAGTTCCAGGTGGAAATAACCAGCACTCTGCCGTAAGGTTCCCGGTAAAGTTTTGCTGTTGCCGGGAAGGTCGCCGGTGCCCCGGAAAGAGTTTCTGAAGCCAGCGAAAAGATGTATTTTTCCAGACAGCGGATGATGTCGATCAGCGGTATGAATTCTGCCATCAGCGTATCAGCATTGCTGCGGTGGAGATCTGCGGCAAGTGCGGCATAAATCTCCTCTCTGGCTTTGACGAGGCGTTTGCGGAAATCACGCAGTTTCGCCCGCCGTATTTTCTGCGGGATAATATCCAGTACCGCTCCAGCAGGGTTGTTGTCAAGAGTTTTGTGCAGCAGATCTCTGTCCATGATTGTTTACCGGATATATTCACGTTTTACCCGGTGTCCGATGGAACACCAGATGTCATGACCGTGAGTATTTTTCAAGTCAGCCCACTCTTTGACGGTGACTTCCGCATCATCTCTTTTGCCCAGCAGCACCGCTTCATCTCCGGGAGCGGCATCCGGCACCCCGGAAACATCCACGATCGTATAGTCCATGGAAACTCTGCCGAGGATGGGGCACTTGTGACCGCGGATGATAACTGAAGCTCGATTGCTGACTGCCAACGGGATGCCATCGGCATAACCGGCGGTAAGGACGGCAACTTTGCGCGGTTTGGAGGTTATAAATAAACGGTAATATCCAACTGAATCTCCGGGGGACAACTCCCGGATCTCGGCAATATGAGCTGCAAGTTCCACGATTTGACGGCATTCGTCAGTGAAATTCTCCCCGTACATCATCCCCCCCGGGCGGGCGAGGTTGAATGGGGCCTGTACCGAGCGGGGAATTTTGACCAGCGCATCACCTGCAGCATGGTGGTAGTGGGCAAATTTAATACCGCCTTTATCCAGTGCCTCTTTGACCGCGATGAAACGGTCAAGCTGCAAAGAAGCAAAGACCATATCCGGCATTGCCGCTGTGCAGAAGTGCGAAAAAAGTGAATCCGGGAGCAATCCGGGAAGACGGAATATCTCTCCGATGATTTCCGGAGCTTTTTCCGGTTTGATCCCCAATCGACCCATGCCGGTGTCGATTTTGACCGCGACACGGACACTTTTTTGCTGACGGACTGCTTCTGCGGAAATATTTTTTGCAGTTTCCAGGTTGTCCACCGGGCAGATCAGGTCGCCGGCGACTGCCGGAGCGACCTCCCACGGAGGCAGAGCCCCGAGTATCTGCACATCAAGCTGCAGTTTTTTTAACTCCAGAGCTTCATCCAGAGTTGCCGCGGCGAAGCGGTATGCCCCGGCAGCTTTGAGTGCCGAGCCTACTTCCATTGCGCCCATGCCATAGGCATCGTATTTCAGTACCGGCATCAGTTGGCATGAACCGGCACAGCGGCGGAGAAAATTGAAATTATCCGTCAACTGCGCCAGATTGATCCGGTAAACCGTTCTTGTTCCAATCATTGACCAAATACTCTTATTTTGCGTATTCAACCGAACGGGTTTCGCGGATGATGGTGACTTTGATCTGACCGGGATAGGTCATCTCTTTTTCGATGCGGGAACAGATATCTTTGGCAAGCATCTGCGCTTCACCTTCACCGACTTTTTCGGGGACGACGACGACCCGGATCTCGCGGCCGGCCTGCAAAGCAAAGCAGCTTTCCACTCCGGGGAAGTCGTGGGCAATGCTCTCAAGCTGTTCCAGACGTTTGAGATAAAGTTCGGTGGTCTCACTGCGGGCGCCGGGACGGGAGGCGCTCAACGTATCGCAGATATTGATAAGGATATCGTAGAGAGATTCCGGTTCGACTTCGCCGTGGTGCGCGGCAACGGCGTGTACCACATCTTTGGGTTCATTGTATTTGCGCAGGACATCGGCACCGATCTGGGCATGGGGACCTTCAACTTCATGGTCGATGGCTTTGCCGAGGTCGTGGAAAAGGCCGATGCGTTTGGCTTTTTTCTCATCCAAGCCGAGTTCAGCGGCGATAATACCCATGAAATAGGCGGTTTCCAGAGAGTGCTGCAGGACATTCTGGGAGAAACTGTAACGGTATTTGAGCCGTCCGAGCATTTTCATGATCTGGGGCGAAACTCCGGGGATACCGGTTTCCAGTACGGCAGATTCACCGACCTGGAAGAGTTCTTCTTCCTGTTCTTTGGTGATCTTTTTGACCAGATCTTCGACCCGGGTCGGATGGATACGGCCGTCGCCGATGAGTTTTTCCATCAGTTTTCTGGCGATCTCTTTGCGGACGGGGTCGAAGCAGCTTATTACCACTGCTTCGGGGGTGTCGTCGATCAGGATGCTCACTCCGGTGGCGCTTTCGATGGCGCGGATATTGCGTCCTTCGCGGCCGATGATCCGTCCTTTCATCTCATCGCTGGGCAGCGGGATGGTGGCGGTGGTACGCTCGTAAGTACAGTCTGAAGCGTAACGCTGCATGGCGTAAGTAAGGATGCGTCTTGCCTCTTTTTCGCTGCGTTCCTTGACCTCTTCAAGTACATTGCGCACGACCAGACCGGATTCATTGCGAACTTCATTTTTAAGTTTTTCCAGCAGAACTTCCCGTGCTTCTTCGCGGGAGTAGCCGCTGATACGTTCCAACTCATCGATCTGGCGGGAAATGCTTTTGTTGAGTTCCTGTTCCCGGTTGGCGACTCTTTCGCGCATCTGGGCGATCTCAACTTCCTGTTTTTCGATATTTTTGAGTTTGGCATCCATGGAATCGGCGCGCCGGTCGAGCAATTCCTCCCGTTGGGCGAGGCGTTTTTCCACATTGGATTGTTCTTTGCGGCGTTCTTTGAGTTCGGCTTCGCACTCTTCGCGCATTTTGATTGTTTCGCCTTTGGCAGAAATTCTGGCATCCCGGAGCAAATGCTCCGCTTCCCGTTCCGCGTCGGAACGGATCTTGTCCGCAGAACGTCCGGCGGCATCGCGGCGGATGCGCTGGATGACCAGCACCACCACCAGCATCAGCACCGCTGACACGGTTGCGGAAATCGCAATTGGCAACATCATAACTTCATTCTCCATTTAATTCCCTGCTGTTTCAATAACTTCCCTTTCGGTCACGATCCAAGCCACCGGCTTATCGTGTTCCGCGCCGGGCAATGCTGATTCTGATATCTGGCAGGAATAAACTGCCGCGACCGGAGGGGTTTTTACATTGGCAAGCAGACGGTCATAAAATCCGCCGCCGCGCCCCAGCCGGCATCCGTTGCGGTCACAGGCGACCGCCGGAACCAGAAACAGCACTTGGGAAGCGAGAAAGCCCTCATCCGCCGCCGGTAGGGACGGCAACGGTTCGGGAATTCCGTATTTACCCGGCAGCAAATCCCGCTTAAGGTCTTCTACGGCAACCATTTCATAGACGCCGGATCGCGTCTGGAAACGCGGCAGAAACAGCCGCTTGCCGTGAAATAATGGAGAGAGGTCAACTTCAGCACCGAAACTGATGTACGCCGCGATATTTGCGGCTTGCTGGAAAATCGGCAATGCTCTGATTTGCTCACAGATGGCGGCATCATACTGCCGCCGCAAATCAGCTGCGATATTTTTGCGTTTCTGCGAAAATTCTTTCCGCAACGCACGTTTTTCCATTTCCACCAGTTGAACTGACATACCGACATCTCCGGTGATTTCCAACGGCGGAACGGGATTCTTTGATCAGATATAAATCTGCCGGTATCAGCCAGTTACCTTGCCGTTTTGACGGGGATACTCCAGTCATCCGCATCAATAAGCGGCACATCGACACTGCACCGGTATCATCAGCTCCCGAACTTCCGGAGTGAATCCGGATTTTACGGAAGCGAATAAGAAACCCGATTCCCGCCACCGGGTTATTCATCAGGCTTCAACACTGCAACTGACCGTGGATTTTTCAGCAGCGGGCTCTTATGCGCCCATTGGGAATACGGTCAGCACTTTTTTCTTCCTGAATCTGCGCCCGGGGCACCAAAATCATTTATGTAAAAGCAAAAAATTGCTGCTGATTCTAAATATAATGCTTTTTTTTCAAAAATAAAGCGGATTTGTAAAAAAAATGCAAAAATTTCATTTTCTGAATGATTCTCTGCGGTTCCGGAGCGTATCCGGCGGGTAAAATCATGATAAAACTTGAAATTTTTTTTACTTGTGGTATATTTACCACAAGGTATTGTTTTCACAACAACGGAGAAAAATTTTAGTATCATGGATCATTCTGATTACGGCAAAACATTCCGGCTGTGGGATAGGAATATCCCGTTTTTCCGTCCGGAGGATGAGGGCAAAAGTGAATTTCTGAAACCCGGCGTGCCCGGTATCGAAAGAGTTACCGATGTGACGATCCCCGAAGTGGTTTACTGTCCCTGTACCTGGAGCGGTGATGATTCCCAGAGGATCCGTCCGGCGGTATTGGTCTGTCCCGGCGGAGCGTATTCGATTCTGGCGTGGAATCTGGAAGGGCGGGATATTTGTGCCATGCTCAACCGCTGGGGGTTCCATGCTTTTCTGCTGAAATACCGTTGTCCCGACCGCCGCAAGGCAGCTGCTGCAGATGCGGCACGGGCGATGCGTTATATCCGCGCTCATGCGGAAAAGTTTGAAATAGATCCGACACGTCTGGGGATGATCGGATTTTCCGCCGGAGCGCATCTGGCGGCGAAAATTTCAGCTCCGGCAGACCCGGTGTTTTATCCGTCTGGCGATGCGATCGACGAATTTTCTTACCGTCCGGATTTTACGGCATTGATCTATCCGTGGCAGATCGCGGGCAAGGATCTGACATTGAAAAAAGATTTTCTGGTCAATGAAACGACTCCTCCGGCCTTGCTGATCCAGTCGCAGGATGATTTTGCCGGTACGGAAAACTCGCTGACCTGGTTTTATGAACTGCAAAAATCCGGTGTCCCGGCAGAACTGCACATCTGGCCCGAAGGCGGTCACGGTTACGGCGTAATGATCCGCAACAAACCGACCGATGACTGGTGTGCCATCGCTGAAAAATGGTTCAGACGTACTGCCGGTCTGAAATGAAATCAGCCGTTGTGCAGCCGCAAAAGATCTTGAAAAATGCACTTTAATATGTTATATTAAATGCATTCACCAACCAATCGTCATTGACTTCAGGAAAGGATGAAAAAATGACCCGTTTTACACTTCCCCGCGACATTTATCATGGCAAAGGTGCGCTGGCTGCACTTAAAGACTTCAAGGGCAAACGTGCCGTTGTTTGTGTCGGCGGCGGTTCGATGAAAAAATTCGGTTTTCTGGATAAAGCTGTGGAATATTTACAGTCCGCCGGTATGGAAGTGAAGATTATTGAAGGTATCGAACCGGATCCTTCCGTGGAAACCGTGATGCGCGGTGCCGCAGAGATGCGTGAATTTGAACCGGATTGGATCGTCGCCATCGGCGGCGGTTCTCCCATTGATGCTGCCAAAGCAATGTGGATCAAGTATGAGTATCCGGAAACCACCTTTGAAGATATGTGCAAAGTTTTCGGTTTGCCGAAGTTGCGCACCAAGGCACGCTTTTGTGCGGTATCTTCCACCTCCGGTACGGCTACTGAA
>SUWL01000061.1 GCA_015061495.1 Lentisphaerota bacterium | reverse complement strand
CAGGCGCAGCGGAGTATGTGGAAAATTTCATTGCCGAAGCCTTTGAACGTTGGAAAAATGAGGAGAAACAGTGATGGCATTGCGCTTTACGCTGAATAAAAAATTGCTGCTGCTGCTGTTAGGCGGGATATTGAGTTTTTCCGCCGGAGCATCGACATTCGGCGATTTGAAAAAACTTACTCCCGATGATTTCAAGCGGCTGCATGCAGATTCCTGGCGGGCAGTCGGACACAATATCATCATCAGCGGCAATGCGTATCTGCCTGCCGGTCCGCTGGAAATTTTTGCCGATCAGATCGTGGTCAATACGCAGAACGGCGATTTTGAAGCATCCGGTAATGTCCGGATTTTCCGCTGGCAGGATGGTTCCGGTAATGTTTCTCTGGAAAAACTTGCCGCCATGGAGCATAACGGCAGTGTAAAGATCAATAATGTGACCACCAGGGTATCGATTTTGGGTGACCGGGTTCATACGGTGAATTTTTCCAGTCAGACCGACCGGATCACCGCTGATAAGGTCAGCGGCAATCTGAACAGCGGCTTTCTGGATATGATTTCACCAACGGTGCGATATGCCACCTTTGTCTGCAAAGCTGAAACCGCTGTGCGTATGCCCGATGGCGTGATCACGCTGAAAAACGGCGAGATAAGTTCCTGTAACTATCTGGAATCGGACAGCAGTCACTACTCCATATTCGCTTCGGAAGTCAAACTTACTCCCTACGAAAACCGCTTTTACGAATTGCGTCACACGGAATTTGCTCTGGGCGACTGTTCGGTGCTGCTGGTCAACGGAATGGTTAAAATTTACGGGGTCCCGGTGTTGTGGCTGCCGGTATTTTTCAAGCCCAAAGATGAGAATCCGGGAATTTGCGGATTTCAGCAGGGACGCGACGGCGATCTGGGGTTCTTCATCAATCTCTACAAGGAATTCCGCTTCTCGGATGCCCCGGAATTGTCGGTGAAACTCCGGGGGGATTTCTATGAAAAACGCGGGTTCGGTTACGGATTCAGCGGCAAAGCGGTCACCCAGGAGAGCCGGACGGATGTTTTCGTTTATTCCATTTACGACCGTCACCCCTGGGCTACTGATGAATACGAGGACTACCGTCTGCGGGTCCCCCATAACCGGTACAGTTTCCGGATCAGCAATGTCACTCATATCACCCCGCGGCTGGATTTCCGCGGAGCATTTGATTACCAGAGTGACCCCTATGTGATGCGGGACTTTTTCCGGAATACCTACAACAAGGACCCTCAACCGGTGACCTTTGCGGCATTGGAACAGCAGTTCGATCTTTTCAGCGCGGCGGCATATATGCGTATCCGGGTCAATGATTTCTATACCACAGTGGAGAAACTGCCGGAGATCCGCATGGATGTGCCCCGGCAGGAGATCTTCAATACCGGACTTTACTATCAGGGCGATATGGAAGCGGCATATATGAAACGCAAATGGCTGGAGTTTGACAAAGCCGCTCCGTCGAATTTCAGCAGACTGCAGGATTATGAAGCATTCCGTTTTGACATGACCCACTTTTTATACTATCCGGTTGCCAACCGTTACTTCAATTTCGTTCCCCGGGTCGGTATGAAAATGACGGCGTATTCCGATACCAGCAAAAAGCATGTCACGGAAAATGACTTGAAAAATATGTTCAATGCCGCTGAACCGCAGAGTCTGGGCAGATACCGCTTCAACTCCTACGACCGCAACGGCGGTTCCAAGGTCCGTCTGGCGGTGGAATTGGGCTTTGAATTGTCCACCAAATTCCACAACACCTGGCAGGATGTGCGCAGTTCATTCTTCGAGGTCGACGGTTTGCGGCACATCGTGCAGCCCTACATCAACTACACCTTTATTCCGAAACCGACTCTTGACCGGGAAAAGATCTACTTTTTCGACGATATCGACCGGTTGACCAGACAGAATTTTTTCCGCTTCGGTTTGATCAACCGTTTGCAGACCCGGGACGGCAATCAGGTGCGTACGCTGCTTTACATGGAGAACTACTGGGATATCCACATGGATAAATATGAGGGCAAAAGTGCCTTCGGCAATATCGGCACGGCACTTTCGTGGAAAATATTCAAAGGGTTGTCGCTCAATACCGAATTTTTGATCGATGTCAGCGGCGACGGCGAAGTTGCCGATACCATCCGTCACGGCAGGAATGTCGGTAAAACCGGTCTGGCTCTGGATTGGCTGAACCTCTGGGATATCAATGTGACCTACACCCCGGCAGAAAACTGGGAATTTGCCATCGGTTACAACTATGTGCGCCCCTATGAAATGCGCAGCAGTTATTCCATGGGCTCGACTCTGACCCAGATCAATTCGGCATCCTACTTCAACCAGTACAACAGTACGACGGATGAGAGTTTCTATCTGCGGGCGAAATTGCCGCTTACTCCGGATCACCGGACGCTGGGATCATTCAACTTTTCCTATGATGTTCCGGAAGGTTCGATCGACAAGATCGGTTTCGGAGTTATCCGTCAGTTCCACTGCTGGCAGCTGATGGGTTCGCTGACGTTTGACCGTGAATGGGAAGACGGCGACTGGGAATGGGATATCGGCTATATTATTTCTGCGAACCTTACCGGGCTGAATGATGCGATGAATAATGTTCAGAACACCGTTTTGCGCGGGATGGACAGCGCAATAGCATCATCGTTTCAATTCTGATTTGCAGTGAGGTAAAAAATGTTTATCGTTACCGGAGGCGCCGGTTTGATCGGCAGTGCCATGATCTGGCAGTTGAACAAGGCTGGGATCACCGATATTCTGGTGGTGGATCATTTGGGAAATACCACGGATAAGTGGAAAAATCTTGCTCCGCTGGCATTTGATGACTATCTGGAAAGAGAGGATTTCCGCGCCAGATTGCTCGCCGGAGAATTCAACGGGGCGAATATTGAAGGGGTCATCCACTTCGGAGCGTGTTCATCGACCACCGAACGGGATGCCAGTTATCTGATCGACAATAACTTCCGCTATACGGCGCAGGTCGCGGAATTTTGTGTATCCCGCAACATCCGTATGGTTTATGCTTCCAGTTGTGCCACCTACGGAGACGGTTCGCAGGGGTATGATGACGATGAGAGCAAAATCGAAAACCTCCGTCCGCTGAATATGTACGGCTACAGCAAACAGCTGTTCGATCTCTGGGCGAAACGCCGGGGGATGCTCAATAAACTGGTGGGATGTAAATTTTCCAATATCTACGGTCCCAATGAACGGCATAAAGCGAATATGCGCAGTGTGGTGTTGCGCAGCTGGGAACAGATCACGGCGACGGGCAGGATGGAACTTTTCCGCTCGTACAAGCCGGAGTACGCTGACGGCGAACAGCTGCGGGACTTCCTCTACGTCAAAGATGCGGTGAAAATGGTCGAATATCTTTTCAACAATACCAAAGCAGCCGGTTTGTACAATATCGGCAGCGGTCTGGCAGAGAGTTGGAACCATCTGGTCACTGCCGCATTCAATGCGCTGGGCAAAGAGGTCAATATCCAGTACATCGATATGCCCGAATCGCTCCGTGACCGTTACCAGTATTACACCTGTGCCAAAATCGACAAACTCCGTTCGCTGGGTTTTGCTGAACCGGTAATGACGCTGGATGACGCGGTGGCGGATTACATCTGCAACTATCTTGAATGCGGTCGTTTCCTTGGCGATGAGTAACAAAAGCGGTTCCGGCACACTGGAAAAGGTGCTGATGCAGGCATCGGCAGCGATCCGGCAGATCGACAACGGTTCCGGTACGCTGGATGAAGCACTGGACAGGTGTGACGGTGAGTGCCGGAGAAGTATTGAACATCTGCTTGCCCAGGTCTACCGTTTCCGCAAAAGTATCCGGGCATCGTGGAGCAAATTCTGCCGCAGTCTGCCATCTCCGGAAATTTCCGCGCTGCTGGATGCGGCACTGACCCAGTGCCGGTTTCAAAGTTCGGTAATGCCCCAGTCCGTCGTCAATGTGGCAGTTACGCTGGCGCGCAAAAAGAGAGCGGACAAATTCGTCAATGCCGTTTTACGCAATGCGTTGCGGGAAAACTTCACCATGCCGTCCTCGGCGGCGGAAATTCTGCCGGATGCACTGCTCAAACGGTGGAAGCGGAATTTCCCGGCAGAACAGGTCGAAAAAATGGCATCACTGTTTCTGAAAAAACCGGAATTCACTTTCCGTTTATGCGGTGAAACCCCGTTGCCGCCGGGGGCAGTGGCGATCCCGGCGCATGAACCATTCCGTTTTGCTTCCGGCAAAGCGGCGGAGATCCTCCATTCCACTTCATTTGTTCACGGAGGATATTATATCCAGGATCCGGCAACGTCGCTGTCGGTCTCCCTCGCCGGAGAGGTTCTGCCGCAGTGCCATACGCTGCTTGATCTCTGTGCCGCTCCCGGGGGGAAAACGCTGATGGCGGCGGAATTGCTCCCTGCCGGAGCGCAGATCACGGCGGCGGATATTTCGGCGTACCGGCAGAAATTCACAGCAGAAAATTTTTCCCGGCACATGGTTGCGGCAAAGATCATCACCGCCGATCCGTCGCAGATAACGGGCAGCTATCAACTGGTTATTGCGGACGTGCCGTGTTCCAACAGCGGAGTGTTCCGCCGCCGTCCGGATGCGTTGTGGCGCTTTTCGGAAAAATCCCTGGCGGATGTGATGATGCTGCAGCGGCAGATCCTCCGGCAGGCGGAGCGGTTGACGGCACCGGGAGGCTGGCTGCTGGTTTCGACCTGTTCCATTGAGCCGGATGAGAATGAAGCACTGCTTCAGACCGGCAGCGGGTTTGAATTGCTCGATCAGCAGACACTTTATCCCGGCGATACACATGACGGTGCGTTTGCGGCACTTTTCAAAAAATTGAAGTGATGCCGGAAATGCGGTAAAATCCATCAAGGTTTAGTATACAATCTTTTGCATTTATTCCGTAAATGTGCTATATTATATAGAGCAATTGTCATTACATACAAGTATTAATAATTACAAGGTGTTATCATGTCAGAAAATATCGCCAGCAATGCCGCGCAGCCCATGGATATGTTTGAGCAGCGCGCCGCAAAGATCCGGGAATATCAGGAAGCCGGGATCAACCCTTTCGGAGCCGCATTTCCGGGAGTTGAACTTATCGAGGTCGTCCGCACTAAAGAACTTCCCGCGGAAGAGAGCGGACTGCCCGCCCCCGAAGCCACCATCGCCGGACGTATGACCGCCAAACGCGGTATGGGTAAATCCATCTTTGCCGATGTGCGGGACAGCACCGGCAGATTGCAGCTTTTTGCCGGCAAAAGCGATATGTCTGAAGAGATGTTCGCCTTGTGCCGCAAACTGGATATCGGCGATATCGTCGGCGTGAAAGGTACGCTTTTTACCACCAAAACCGGTGAATTGACGCTCCGGGTCAAAGAGATCACGCTGCTTTCCAAATCCATGCGGCCGCTGCCGGAGAAGTTCCACGGGCTGGTGGATGTGGAACAGCGTTACCGTCAGCGCTATCTGGACCTGATCGCCAATCCGGAGGTCAAAGATGTCTTCCGCAAACGCTCTGCCATCATTCGGGAAGTGCGCAACTTCCTCGCCGACCGGGGGTTTATGGAAGTGGAAACTCCCATGCTCCAGCCGCTTGCCGGCGGTGCATCTGCCACCCCCTTTGAAACCTTTTACGGCGCACTGAACAGCACCGTTTACATGCGTATCGCTCCGGAACTTTACCTGAAACGCCTGCTGGTCGGCGGTTTTGAAAAGGTCTTTGAACTCAACCGTTCATTCCGTAATGAAGGTCTTGACCGCCGCCACAATCCGGAATTTACCATGCTTGAGATCTATCAGGCGTACAGCAACTGTGAAGGAATGATGGAGCTTATCGAATCGATGATCTCCACGGTTGCAATGAAAGTTTGCGGCACGTTGAAAATCGACCACGGCGACGGCAAGATCATCGACTTCACTCCGCCGTTCCGCCGGGCGACCTACCACGAATTGTGCAAAGAAAAAGGCGGTGCGGACTGGTTCGACATCACTCCGGCAGAACGCATCGAGCGCGGTCAGAAACTGGGATTGGATGTCAATGCTTCCATGAGCGATCTGGAAGTTACCAATGAACTTTATGAGAAACTGGTCGAGCCGACCAATATCCAACCGACCTTCGTCACCCGGCTGCCGGCGGAATTGCTGCCGCTTGCCAATCCGTGTGCCGATGATCCCACACTGGTGGATGTTTTTGAATTGGGGGTCAACGGTATGGAGCTTGCTCCGGCATACAGCGAATTGAATAACCCCATCATCCAGCGTCAGCGTTTCATGGATCAGTTTGAAGCGACTAAAGAAGAGGGCGATGAACTGGAAAACAAGGTCGATGAGGACTTCCTCACTGCATTGGAATACGGTATGCCGCCTGCCGGTGGTATGGGAGTCGGTATCGACCGTCTGGTAATGGCATTGACCGGAGCGGAATCCATCCGCGATGTCATTCTTTTCCCCCAGATGAAACGGCTGAAATAAGCAGAATATATTTCGTTGCGGGGCAGGGATGACCTGACCCCGTTTTTTTGCTCTTGATAACGGAGAAAAACTATGAAATCAGTGACCATTATCGGCGCCGGAGTTTCCGGACAGGCGGCGGCGAAACTCTGCGCTGCCAACGCAATCACATGTACGATTGTCAATGACGGCGATGGCGTTAGCCTGCCGTCCGGCGATCTGATCGTGGTTTCTCCGGGGGTGGATCCGGCAAAGTCCCCCCTTTATCAGGCGGCAGATGCATCCGGCAGAGAGGTGGTCAGCGAAATGGAGTTCGGCAGCCGCTTCTGGCATAAGCCGCTGCTTGCCATCACCGGTACGAACGGCAAGACGACCACCACCGAATTGACCTGTCACTTGCTGCGGGCGTGCGGAGTAAAAGCGGAGTGCTGCGGCAATATCGGCAGACCGCTGTCGGATCTGGCGGCTGAACCGGGAGATTGCGAATGCGGCGTTATTGAAGTAAGTTCATTTCAGTTGGAGCAGATCCGCAAATTTGCGCCGCTGGCATCGGTGATCCTCAATTTTCAGAGCGACCATATCGACCGTTATCCCGGCGGTTTTGCGGAATATTGTGCTGTTAAAGAGCGGATTTTTGACCGGGTGGCTGATGAAAACCGGATTTACGGTTTGAGTTTTACGGATAAAACGCACCGGGTGACTCTGGCAGGACGGCAGCTGCTCATTGACGGCAAAAACTTTTTTGACCTTGACCGGGGCGATCTGCCCGGTATGCACAATGGCGAAAATGCCGCGGCAGCAGTGGAATTGTGTTTGCGTTTCCTGCCGGAAAAGCTCGTGTGGAGCAAGGAATTCATCACGGCATTGGCAAATTTCAAACGGGGCAGACACCGGGTGGAGACCATCGGGGTGAAAAACGGTGTGACCTATGTTGACGATTCCAAAGGCACCAATCCGGCAGCAGTACTGGCGGCGATCGATTCACTGCCGGGTAAACTGGTGATCCTGCTGGGAGGATTGGGCAAAGGGATGGATTTTACTCCGTTGGCGAGCCGTGCGGAACGTTTCCGGGCGGCGGTATTGTACGGCGCAGACCGGGCGGCGATCGCGGCGGTGCTGACGGGCAAGTGTCGGTGTGTTGATTGTGCAAGCGACTTCGTTGAAGTGATGAAGACCGCTGAAAAACTGGCACAGCCCGGAGATACGGTGCTGCTTTCTCCGGCGTGTGCCAGTATGGATATGTTCAAAAATTATGCTGAACGCGGCGATGAATTTGTCCGTCTGGCAGGTATCACCGAGGCGTGATCCACGGCGGATCAACCTGCGTTGCCGACCAGATGCTGCACGTTGACCGGCAGTTTGGTGACAACTTCCACCTCTTTGCCGGTTTTGATCAGCGTATTTTCGATCACCAGATAGTCAAACCCGGGGATGATGACCTCGTCCCAGTGGTTGCCGATACCGCGTAAAGCGACATCCAGCATGGTCACGATGTTTTCACCGAGCGGTTCTTCTGATTCCAGAGTGATGGCACCGAAAAATTCCTGACATTCAGTATATCCGGAATTGTGAGTTCCGGTGTAGGGTTTGAGCCGGGCAAGATCGATCTTTTTGCCGAATTTCCTGCTTACTTCATCCGCTTTGCCTGCGAAGTAATCCAGCAGGGACTGTTCCTGCAGTTTGGCGGGCAGATTTTCCTTTGCCACCCGGCAGTATGCTTCCTCGCCGGTGCGGTATGCGCCTTCGACCAGATCAAAGAAATAGTTTTGCTCCGCAGTTACTTCATCCGGAGCATTTACTGCGATGACGGAACGGCGTATGCAGCTGTTCAAACCGTCGCATTTGGCTCCGACTCCGAGATGCACCCAGTCGCCGTATTTGATTTCACGGTTGAGAGCTTTGCCGATGAGCGAACGGTTGGCTTCATTTGCTCCGACCATGATATCGAACCCCAACTCTTCAGCACCCATTTCGCGGGCGGCGAAATAACCCCATGCCGCAACTTGTGTTTCCAGCATGCCCGGTTTCAAAACGGCAAGCATCACCCGCATGATGACATCGGATATTTTTCCTGCCTGACGGATGAGGGCCTGTTCTGCGAGAGATTTCTCATATTTGAGCCGGTAATAGAGCTGCTGTGCATCGACGACCTGCGCCAGCTGCTGACAGTAATCGACCAGTGATGCGGGGATGACCTGACGCGGGGTCAAAAGGGCGATTTTTTCCGGCATGGTTCCGCCGTTGGCAATGGCGAGGATATCTTCGAACTTTTCTGCGGCGACGGGGTATTTTTCATCCGCCAGCTGGAGCAATTCCGCTTTATGGACAGAAACCGGATAATCTTTGGCAAGCTGTTCGGCGACGTAGCCGCCCTCCAATCCGGCGATCAGGTGGGTGCCGTTTCTGCCGACTACTGCTGCGACCTGTTCGACGGTCAAATTGCAGTTGCCGCACAGATACGGTACATCTCCGCAATAGTGTTCATCGGAAAATACCAGACCGACATCCAAATCATTGTCTGCCAGAGCCTGATATAACTTTTGCCCGCGGATTTGGTACTCATCCGGAGCGATCCGGGCAAATTTATTGATTTCCGGGGCTTCGGACAAGATTTTTTTCACCAGTTCAAAATCATTTTGCAATCTGTTTATGTCAACCATTTTTACATCTCCAGCAAGGTATTTAAATCCGTAATTTTCCGGGGTCTCATCCGGTTGCGGATCAATGCTTCGCCATAAAGTACTCCGATGCTTTGCCCGCGCATGGCGGCGCGTGATTCAAGCATCTGATCGGCACCGCCGACCACTCCGGTCTGGGAAGCATAGACTTCCATGGCTTCAAGTTTGGCACTCATCGTACCGGAAATATCGACGATCAGCTCCGGTTCGGGCATCAGTTTGATTACTTCAAAGTGGTAGAGCGGCACATTTTTCCACACGGGAGCAGCTTCCATGGCACAGGCAAGTGAAGCATGGAAATGTCCCTCGGCAACGGCGATACTGACATTTTTATGGTCGCGGTAGTCGCTCTCAAGATGGGTAAATACCGCATCCGGCTGAAAAGACCGGATCTCCTCAATGACCAGGCGGTAAGTAGAATTGTCTGCCGTAATGCTCCAGTCGAGCAGATTGAAGTTGCGGTAGCTGGAAATACCCAATATCCGGCAGACTTTTTTCACTTCAGCGGCACGGGTCGCACAAATTGTCTCTTTTTCCTCCGGCGAAGCGTATCCTTCGGCACCGGCAGAAAAGTGGATGAGCCGGATATCGGCACCGGCATCGGCAAATTTGCGGATCGTACCGCCGAGACCGATGACTTCATCATCGGCATGAGCGCAGAAAACGAGAATTTTCATAGTGTGAATTATCTTTCCAGAAAAGTGTGAACCGAGAGGTAATGCTCGATATAATCGTGAACATAGCGGATGCTTTCGCGGTGATCCTCCCGGGAAAACCACCCCGGCTGCAGCAGGATCAAGCCGCCGATAATATTTTTACGCAGGGCATGAAAGACATTAGGCAGCATGACTTTATAAGTTTCTATCGGCATGGGGCCTCCTTCGGCGCAGCCGTTGCAATTCGCATAATTGTGCATATAAATGCCGCTGAAAACCGGTTTCTGGAAACGCTGGGCGATAACCTGCACATCCCGGATGTAATCGCATTCCCAGTATGCCTTGCTGGTGGTCATATTCCAGTAATTTATCACATCGAAATAATCGCGCACATCCTCCAGCTGATCCTGATTCTGCCAGGTGTAACGCACCAGATGCAGCTGCAATGCCGGATTGATGGTTTTTATTGCCGAATATATTTCGGCAAGTTCTTCGGCCTGCATATCTCTGGTCGGTCCGACCAGATCGCGGAAGTCATCGATGATAAGCGAGGTTATCCTTTTATCCGTCAAAGACATTGCTGCGATTTTTTTTGCAGTGGCGAGATATTGCAGATCCCACTTGACCCCGATGTTGTCCAGCGGCACATGGGATAGCGGCATCATCAGTTCCCGGGCATCCTGCAGCCGGCTCCAGAAGATCGGATCATCCAGCACTGCCGGATCAAAAGTGCTGTTCATGGGAACCAGATTGTCTGCGGACATGTAACGCGCCCCGGTTTCCAGACTGCACCAGGTCGGATACTCCACCGACGGAACCGGAGAAGGGAATTTCTCGATGGTGTATCCCCACATCCAGATTTTATTGTTTTGCATAATTTTACATCCTTTATATTACCGTTCGATGTTGAACCGGTTTTCGCCCGGATGCAAATCATACACCCGGTTTGACGATTCCAGTTTGCCGGCGGCAGGCGAAGTGACCTGCAGAGAGATCTTATCATCCTGCTTCTGCCATGACAGAGATATCCAACCTGACGCATGACGGTATTTTACGGCAAAATCGTTCAAGCCCTCCGGAAAGAGCGGTTTAAGAACCAACTCCTGCATTGCCGGATTATCCCAGGACGGCGCAATACCTCCCGGATAACGCATCATCCAGGCGGCAATATCTCCGAACATGATGTGATTACGGGAAAAAGACCCATCCCAGTACTCCCACAAAGTGGTCGCGCCCCGGGCGATCCAATTGCCCCAGCCGGGGAACTCCTGCTGGGTGAAAATTTTGAATGCCAGATCACTTCTGCCGTTTTCTGCGAGCAGCCGGGGGATGAATTTCGCTCCGATGATCCCGAAATCCGCTTTGCCGCCAACCGCTTCGATCTGTTCAATGAGCTGCGGCAAAGTATCGTTGCTGCCCATACCCAACTGCAAAAGCAGTGCCAATGCGGTACTTTCCCGGCGATCCGGGTGAGCGGCGAGCAACTCTTTGCGCAGTTTTTGGGCACAGTCAGAATAATATTGGCGGTCATCTTCTTTGCCGAGCAATCCGGCGAAACGGGCAAGCATGTCCGTTTCCATGATGTAAAAGCAAGTGTTGGCGAATTCGATCGGGACGGCTTTTTCCGGGAAGGGGTGGCAATGATCCCCCAGCCCGAAACGGACGATACCGTTTTCAGCAAGAGTTCCGGTATAATCACAGTGGCGTGCGATCGCATCGTAAAAGGTCTTTATCGCTTGCGGATTGCCGGTGTGGATGTAAAGATAGTACGGAATCAGCCACAAGGCGGAATCCCAAACCGGTCCGGAACCGTAATTGTATCCCCATCCGGCAGATGGAGCGATAGCGGCAAGCTGTCCGGATTGCCGCTGGGTATCGGCGAGGCACTGCAGATAGCGCAGATAACTCTTTTCAGCGGCGAAGGCGGTCAGACCGCTTTCGGCGGCAAATGCGGCATCGGCAGTCCAGCCGTTTTTTTCCCGGTGCGGGCAGTCGGTCGGTATTCCGACGAAATTTCCGGAATAAGAAGCCATAACTGCCTGGTAGAGTTTCTGCATGGTATCATTGCCGGTTGTCACGCTGCCGATGCGCTCAAATCCGGTACGGATCTCCCGGGCGGTGAGCGAAATGATTTCCGCATTGCCGCGGATGGAGATCCGGACATACTGGAATGAGTGATAGACGAACGATGGGCTCCACTCTTCCGTGATTCGGTTCCCGCGCAAGATGAAGTTGTCGGTCTGCACTTCGGTATCCGGGACAAATTGTCCGAGATCGACCTGCGTGAATTTCCCATCCGGAGAGAGATGGTCGGAGTAGCGCAGGGTGATTTTGGAACCGGCTTCACCGCGGACGGCGATTTTTACGTTACCGGTGATGATTCTGCCCAGATCATAAACAAAAGGCGCGATGGTATCAACTGCTTCAAAAGAGTTGACGATTTCGGCTGCCGGAGCGATTTCCGGGATGACTTCGCCGCCGGGGGATGGTTTGACGGCGGCGTGCTGCCAGGATGAATCATCAAATTCCGGCGTAAGCCAATGGTCAAAATCCTTGCGGGCATCGTAAGATTCCCCGCCGTGCCAGTTGTTGAAAATGATCGGCGTATCGGTGGATACCAGCCATGAAGAATCACTGGTCAGCAGCACTTCGCTGCTTGCGGCATCCCGCATCTCAAAGATCATTTTGGGATAATCGCGCCACGGCGCGCTGTGAAACTGCCAGAAATCATTTGCCTGACAGTTGTACAAACCGTTGCCGAGGATCACGGCGAAGAGGTTCATTCCGGGGAGCAAAGTTGCCCGGTATTCCCGGAAATAACAGTGTTTGTCGTAGACCGAAGGTGCCGGATCAAGGATACCGGCAGAAATTTTTTCCCCATTCAGGTAAAGTTCTGCCAAACCGATTCCGCAGAAGCGGATAATTACCGGCAGCGGATCACTTTTTTCAACCGGATATTTCTTCCGGAAAAATGGCGCACCATCCTGTCCGGAGTACCGGCTGACCATGGTCTGCGGAGCAGAGATCCACCGGGAAGTTTTTGAAAAATAGTTCATTTTGACAGTTTTTGTAATATACTCTTATGTTTGCGATTATCGCAAGCAACGACTGTTGAATGCAAGATTCACAAAATTTGGGACATTACCTTTTTGATTACGTTGTCTGGCGTTTGTTTCAAGGCTCTTGCGGGGGAGTGATCCCATGTTTTTTCCAATGTTCAAATCTCCGTGCCCGCCGGCGGTCGATCAGCTTTTTAAAGGTGCTTTTTCCCTCAAAATCCGGATTTTCCGGAATCTGTTTCCAGCACGCCTGGGGCAATGGCGCATTGCCCCAGACGATCACCTGCAATGGTTCCAGAGAGATATTTGCCGGGTCCAGAGTGAGGTTTTTTCCGCCGTAAACCTGCATTGCCGCATTTTTGGGCAGGGTGATTTTCGCCGAACGTTTTTCGATGGAAGTGTTGAGCAAAATACCGTAAATATTGCCGTTGTATTCATAAAGTGCGCACCGGACATCCGGATCGGAAACCGGGGCATTTGCCAGACGTTTGCCGTTGATAAACAATCCGGACAACTCCTGCAACTCTTTGGAAACGGCGAATAATTCCTGCTGGAACTGCCAGTTTTTGATATGCTCCGGAGAGTAGAGTATGTAGCCGTGACTGCCGCTGGTCATGGCATCGAATGCCATAAAACGCGACTCTTCATAAGTCGGATAACGCTGCAGTTTTGCCGGATAGCCGTAATCGCTCCAGGAGTTGCCCTGCAGACACATCCAGACCGGTTTTTTGCCATCGACCACTTCGGTGAATCTCCGGGTGTAATCACCCACTACGCTGGGCAGTTTATTGGGCAGATTGGAGTGTCCGTTGGGATAGGGGATGGGGTAAATATCCACCCCGAAAATATCGGCACACGCCGCATAAAGTTTCAGATCCGGCACCTCGTTGCGGGGAGCTTCATTGATCCATACCGGGTGGTGCGGGTCGGCAGTTTTGACAAAGTTGTAGTAGTCCATCATCCGCTGCACCGGCCACCCTTTCCAGAATGGTTCATCGCTGGTCATATATCCGAAAAATGCGGGGTGATCCATCACTTTTTTGGTGACTCTGGCGGCGAAATCCCGCTTGAATTCCTCAAAACGGTTGGGGTCTTTGATATGTCCGTACTGTTCCAGATAGATGATGCCCTTGATACCGTATTTGTGGAAGCGGTCAAGTTCACGGAGCATGTGTGCTTCGGCGTTGAAGCCCATGATGCACATATTCACCCCGTTGCGTGAAGCTTCATAGAGCAGACCGTCCTCGACCATTTCAAAGAAATAGAAGACCGGGAAAACGGGTTGACCGTTGACGTAAAAGTAGTGATTTTTTCCGGCGATGACTTCATTGGGCGATGGCGGAGCGATGGTGACACGCCGGCGGATGGTTTTCTGAATGCCGTTTTTGCCGGTCAGCAGCGAGATCAACTCATATTCGCCTTGCGGCAGGTTGTTCATGTCGATGGTGAAAACCCCTCCTTTATCCGGAGAAACCGGACCTTTGACGGCGGCGACACAAACTTTTTGAGCATTGATCAATTCAGAATCGTGCCAGGTGGCTCCGCCGGAAACGGCGACTTGCAGCACCCGGTCTTTTTCACCGGCATAGAAGGTCTGCCGGTAAGCCGGATGGAGGATTTCCGTTTGCCACGCATCCCGGACATCCTCTTTGATCTCCTCCAGACGGAGGTTGGAAATTTTCACGGCTCCCTTGCGGGTTTTCAACTCAAAGAGGATATCGATCTTTTTATAACGGACTTTGGGCGGGAGGGAAAAATTCTGAAACGCATTCTGTTCCTTGTTTCTCACATCCTGAATGAGAAATGAACCCAGTACCCGCGGAACAGTGGATATCTGCAAGTTGTGGAACATCGCCGTTGCTCCGGAATCTCCCACTCCGCAGGCGGTGTAGTGCAAACGGTATTTCTTGCCCGGGGCGACCGGCACGCCAACGAGTTTTGCCGCACCTTTGCCGGCATTGATGGTGATGCTGCCGCCGTCAACCGGGTGTTTGCCGCCGCCATCCCAGGTGAACTTTACTTCACCGGACGCGGCTGTTGCTGCTATACTGAACATTAAAAGGAATCCAAATTTTTTCATTCTAAACTGTTATTTCCTGTTTCATTAATTACTTACAGCTCTTTCTTTTCGTGGCTGCGCCCGACATAAACCGCCCATGACGAAGCACCGGCTTTATCTTTTTGAGAACTGATCCATCCGGTATCTTTTGCTTCGACATGACCATCGGCAAAGGCGGCATTGAGCATGTTGCTGTGCCGGAAATCCAGCAGACCGGATTCAGATGTTTTCAGGGCGTAGTACGCTCCACGGGCAACTGTCGGGTGCCATGATTCTGCGTAAACCATGCAGTTGGAAGCGTTTTTGACTTTTTTGAAAAGTAGGGTCGGTCCGCCGATATCCCCGACATAAGCATCTGATTCATCTCCGTGGTTGACATTGTAATCACGACTGCCGGCAGGGTTTTTCTTGAAGTACGGGAAATATGCCACCGCATAGAAGTTTCTATAATTGGTTTGTACCGCGGCAGTATCCGAAGTTTTGGGTATCGGATGAGACGATGACGGACAGGTGATGATATCATATGAAGAGAGTCTGGGGGTAATGCGCCTGCCGGAGTTGGCAACTGCCGAACCGTAAACAAAACTCCACAGCAGATGGTTGGCGGCATTGTCGCCACCGGTTTTCAAGGTGGCGATACCGTCAAATTCGTCAGCGTACATTTGAGTTGTCATCTGGCACTGCTTGAGGTTATTGATACAGCTTGCCGACCGTCCGCGCTCACGAGCGGAATTGAGAGCCGGCAGCAGAATCGCCGCCAATATCGCTATGATCGCAATGACTACCAGCAATTCTATTAAAGTGAAATGGGAGTGTGCGGGGGACAAGGAAAACTTTTTTTCACGAGAAAAAAAGTTTTCCCTT
>SUWL01000060.1 GCA_015061495.1 Lentisphaerota bacterium | reverse complement strand
AAGACAAAAGCAGCTTTTTAGAATCATCTTTCGCTGATTATCAACTTTTTTACGATTTTTTCGCAAATAAAACTTGACAAATAGTCTCTCATAGGAGCAAAGCCTGACGGCTTCATTCCGCCATTTTTTTGCAAAAAAAAAATGGCGGAGAGAGAGGGATTTGAACCCTCGGTGAGGTTGCCCCCACAGCGATTTTCGAGACCGCCGCCTTAGACCACTCAGCCATCTCTCCGGCATACTCTATAATATAACACCTGTTTGCCGCTTTAGCAAACAGTTTCAAGCAAGATTTATGCAGTTTTTATTCATTGCTGCCGTTTCAAACGTTCAACATCCTGATCGGCAAATTCAATTACCTGCTTGAACTTCTCCTCATTGGCACGGTCAGCTCCGACCAGCGCCCGGTGAGCTTCAGCAACCGTTTCAGCCGTAGTCAGCATATCCGCACGACCTCCGGCAGAAACTGTATCGCCTGATTCATTATCAGAACTTTTTTCCGAAACAAAATTAAACAGTTTTGCTACTCCAAGATCCCGGAGCAGCTTTTGAAGATGCTCCCCTGCCCCGAGCAGCATGACTTTTTGTCCGGATTTACGCATTTTAAGTGCCAGCATGGTCAGCACCCCCATAAAGGTACTGTCCATGGTTTCGCAGTTCTCCAAGTCGATCTGAAGCCAGTTATCCGGAGTCAATTTACCGGACAACTCCCGCAACGGCACTGCATAATCAAAATTTGCCCTGCCGACAACGGTTACGGTATATCCACCCTCAAAGGTGGTGATCTGTAAATCTTCACTTTTCATGATCGACTTGCTCCCTGCCCTTTTTATTTTGCTGCATCACCGATGACTGCTTTGATCCGGCGGACACCGCGGCTGGAACTCTCTTCCTTGAGAATTTTGAACGCCTGCAGGTCTCCGGTATTTCCGGCGTGCGGTCCTCCGCAGATCTCTTTGCTGACATCCCCCATGGTATACACTTTTACAACTTCACCATATTTGTTGCCAAAAAGTCCCATTGCCCCGGCAGAACGGGCATCTTCGACGCTCATTTCTTCGCAAGTGATCTCCAATTTGCGGCTGATCGCATCATTGACGATCGCCTGAACTTCCTGCAATTGTTCCGGAGTGACTTTATCAGGATGCGAAAAGTCGAAGCGGAGACGTTCAGCAGTAATATTGGAACCGCGCTGCTCAACATGAGTACCGAGTACTTTGCGCAAGGCGGCATGCAGCAAGTGAGTCGCAGTGTGCAGTTTGGCGGTTTCTTCGGAATGATCTGCCAAGCCGCCTTTGAACTTTTGTTCTGCTCCAGCCCGGGAAAGTTCCTGGTGTTTGGCATACGCCGCCTGGAATCCCTCCTCATCAACCGTGAATCCCTGCTCTTTTGCCATTTCAATGGTCAACTCAAGCGGGAATCCGTAAGTTTCGTAAAGGTTAAAGGCATTTTTGCCGCTGATAACTTTTTTGGCGATGTGTGCCGGCACCCGGTCGATCAGTTTCTGGAACTCTTTGGTACCGTGTTCCAATGCCGCGGCAAACTGTTTTTCTTCACGTTCAAGCTCACTGCAGATCATATCAGCATTGGCGGTCAATTCCGGATAAAATTCTCCGAATTGTTCGATGACCCGTTTTGCGACCCGGGCAGCGAATTCAGTAACGATACCGATTTTGCGGCCTTCGCGGATGGCACGGCGGATCAGACGGCGCAGCACGTAGGGCTGATCGACCCGTCCCGGAGTGATCCCATCGCCGATGATGAACGTCGCTGCCCGCAGATGGTCAACAATGATACGTTCACTGGAAGTACGTTCATTGGCAGGAATGCCGGGCACGCCGCGGATCGCATCCAATTCAGCAAACAAAGAAGCAAAAACTTCCGTCTCATAACAGCTCGGTTTACCCTGCAAAACAGCTGTGATCCGTTCCAATCCCATACCGGTATCGACATTACGCTGGGCGAGCGGTTCAAATTTGCCTTCTGCATTTTTATTATACTGCATGAAGACGTCATTCCAGATTTCCACCCAGAGTTTGTTTGCCGGATCAAATACCTGCGGAGCCGGAGCCGGACCGGTCCAGTAAAACATCTCGGTATCAGGACCGCAGGGACCGGTCGTACCGGCAGGTCCCCACCAGTTATCTTTTTTGCCAAGTTTGGCAATGCGTTCGGCGGGAATACCCAATTTGTTCCAGATGTTCCACGCTTCTTCGTCAAACGGACAATCCTCGTCACCGGCAAAAACAGTCACTGCCAACTGATCGATGGGAATACCCAATTCCTTGGTAAGAAAAGTAAAACTGAAATTGATCGCCTCTTTTTTGAAGTAATCTCCGAGCGACCAGTTGCCCAGCATTTCAAAAAAGGTCAAATGCACTGCATCGCCGACCTCATCGATATCTCCGGTGCGGATACACTTCTGGCAGTCGGTCAATCTCCGACCTGCAGGATGTTTGGCTCCCTGCAGATAAGGCACCAGCGGATGCATACCCGCGGTAGTGAACAGACACGTCGGGTCATTGTCCGGGATCAAAGACGCACTTTTGATCTCGGCATGCCCATTGGCTTTAAAAAACTCAATGTATTTTCTTCTCAATTCATTGGCTGTCATCATAACTTTTTCTCCGAAACTTCCGTTTTTCCGCCTTAATCAAGCGGAATTGTTTATATTACTAATCATCTTTATAAAATAGTACCGCAAAGCGTTTTTTTCAAGCGTTAATCATCATCAATTACTGTTTTCTTTGCGATACATCCACGGCGGTTGTGCTTCAGGGTTCTTCCATAACCCACGTTTTGCACCCTGCGCTTCCTTTTGTGCGCGTTCCAAATCCTGCTCATGGGCGGCATAATCCGGATAATACCAGGCATTCCCCTCGGTAACCATCTGCAAATTTATGTAGTTATCCGCGCAATAGACTTTTCCGACACTCCTGCCGTAACGGTCAACCGAAACCACGCTGACATTCACTTTTTTATTCAGGATTTTTTCCCGCAAAGCATCACGTGACGCTACACCGTATTCCTGGGATGCTTCCGGAGCATCGATGCCAAAAAAGCGAACTTTAAATTTTTGCAATTCGCCATTTTTTTCAGCGGTAAAGGTCATCGTATCGCCATCATATACACTGATTACCGTGCCTTCAAGATTATCTTCCGGAGCGCTTTTGCCCTCCGGGATGTTTTTTTCCGGGAAAAACCGGGTGATGAATGACGGCAGATACTCCCGGTATTCAGACAATAAAGTCCCGGTACTTCCCATACGGTCAAGGTTGAAAATCATGCCCCCCAGCAAAATCAACGTGATGACAGTCAGAGATTTCTTGAAAACTTTACCCAGCACCCATTTGGAAATCTTTTTTCCCTGTTCGTCTGCCGATGTTTTTTTACGTATTGCCATTGTATACTCCCTTTATTGATTTGTCACAGGAAAATATAATCGTTGATAGCAAAAAAAACAAGTAACTATTGCAATTTGGGGTTGATTTTCTTCGGCACTGACTTATAATTGTTAGCAGGAGAATGCTTCCCGGGTGGTCCGGGAGCAAAAAAAGAGGAGAAGAAAAATGAAAAAAAGTCTTCTGTGTTGGGGAGCGCTGATCGTCGTAGCGCTCTGTTTCGTCGGATGCTGTTATTACAACACCACCCATTGTACTCCATGCAAAAAGCATTGTTCGCACACCCCATGCTGCAACGAAGCCGGCAAGAAATGCCCGGATGCCGCCAAGAACAATGACGACACTGTGGAAACCATGACAGTCGAAGCTGTGGAAATCGTTCCGATGCAGAATAATAATGCCCCCGGAAACAATGCCCCTGCCCCGGCTGCCCAATCACAAACAACGGCTCCCGCAGGCGCTGCCAACACCAACAGTAATTGAGGATGACAATGGAAAATTCCATTCACAACACCAGAACTGAAGAAAATCTGCTCAAAGCTTTTGCCGGAGAATCACAGGCCCGGAACCGCTATTCTTATTTTGCCGCTCAGGCAAGAAAAGAAAATTTCATGCAGATCGCGGCAATTTTTGCCGAAACTGCTGAACAGGAAAAAGAGCATGCAGAAAGATTTTTCAAGTTCCTGCAAGGCGGCAAAGTCACCATTACAGCAGAGTATCCGGCAGGTATGATCGGTGATACTGCCCATAATCTGGCTGCCGCCGCTGCCGGTGAGTATGATGAGTGGCATGACCTTTATCCGGAATTTGCCGAAGTCGCCCGCGAAGAAGGATTCACCAAAATCGGTGCAGTCTTTGACTTTGTGTGCGTGGCAGAAAAACAGCATGAGAAACGCTACCGCGATCTGTTGTGGAACCTGGAAAATGATCTCGTATTCAAACGCCCGTCATCTGTTGTCTGGCGTTGTATGAATTGCGGATTCATCCATAAAGGCACCCACGCTCCGGAAAAATGTCCTTCATGCGACCATGCCCGGGGATACTTCGAGCTCCTCGGAGAAAACTGGTAAAAAAAACGCACCGCCGGTAAAAGCGGTGCGTTTTTTTGTCATAGATCTGCAATATCAGAAACCAAGCAATTTGCAAAGTTCCTCATGCTCCTTGCCCCATGGTTGCGGCCACAATCCGGCAAGTTTTTCCTTGACATCACTTCCGTCCGCCCATTCCAGTGCCGCTTCCCGGGCGCCTTTAGCGAATGACTCCGGCACGATTCCCTGTGCCATGATCAATCTCATCGTGCCGATGGCACGGTCTTCCCAGGAGAGTTTACGCTCCGGATCACGGGTAATGCGATCGATCGCATCTTTGAGGAACGGATTGGTCATACGCACCAACAAGCCATCCACATAGGCCTTGAATCCGGCTTCGGTAAACAACTCGTCGTCCAAAGATGCATATTTTTTGATCAATGCGCTGCCGGATTCTTTGAAAAATGCTTTGCGGGCAAGTTCAATAAGTTCCGGATAAGCACGAAGTTCATCCATGGTGGTACAGCCTTTGGCTTTTCCCAGAGTCGCCAGCAGATAGTGAGTTGCATTGTGTCCATAAAGTTTGGCATCTTCAAATGGAAAGAGATCATCTTTTACGAACAGCGACTGCACTTTGCGGTTTTCAATCCCCGGACAGCTGGAAATATAAATGGTCGAAAATTCTTCCACAAGATGACCATTCTCCGCACCGGGAGCCAAGCCCGGACGATCATCTGATGCGGGAACGACACCGCTCATTTTGCCGATAACAGTATTGAGATAATAGGTGTTGGGGAATTTTACACCCATGGCTTTTTCCAACTCTTCTGCGGCGTGATTGTTGTTTTCCGCCGTGTAAAAAAAGCGGGTGCGTTCCGGCTGAAGAGCGAAACCGGCTTTCAGCCACGGTGCGCAGTAGGCATAGAACTTCACGCTCGGCAAAGCCGTTGCCAACTCGGATGCTTCCGCAGCCGCCTGGATCAGTTTTTCCTGATCTGCCGGATCATTGGGGTTGTAAACCTCCACGTTTTTATACACTTCAGTATACACCCGGTCATCAGCCGCGATGTTGACAGTCACGCTGTGGCAGGAATTTACTGCAGCTTTGAGTTTTTCATTGACCTCTGCGATAACGATGCGATCAAAACCGCCTTTGGCAGCTCCGGCAAGGAAAATTCCGGTCTGAATGGGACCGAGACCGATTCCGACAAATGTACTCATTTTGCAAAATCCTTTTTTAGTTTTGGTTATTTGGCGAAAGCATCCACTCCGGCGCAGAAAGCATCCAGATGTTTGACCAGTTGTTCGATCGTGTAATCGTCATTGAGCAACTGTCCCGGAGCATTCATTTCCGTTCCGGCAAGCAGCGGCAAACCGGCAGCAGTACAGGCAGCGACAAAACGGTCAAGTTCGGCAACCAGTTTCGCACTTTTTGCCGGATCTGCGGCACGCCAATTGCGATCAGGGATCAACGTCACTGCCCCTGCCCCGTATTTACGGTGCAGATCCAACAGAGCTTCCACATCATTTTCGCCGGCAGAAAGACCGTTGAGCCATGCGATCGTCGGAGTTGCTCCGCAAGCAAGGATAAATTTATTCATCTCTTCCAAAGTCGGGAAACTTTCCGGATCGGCTTTGACATAACCGACTCCTCCGGATTTCATGGTTTTTGAACGGATAAGGGCCTCCATTTTCACCGGATCACTCTCAAATCCACCGATTTTTTCCTGCCAGTATGCGGCAAGTTCCGCACCGGAAAATTTCTTTTCAGCGGCGACCCGGTAGGCGCAACAGACATGGCGCTCGGTGACATTGCCGGCAGGAGTGAACTCCTTGGCAACGGCATCAAAATCGACTGCGGTTTCGGCAAGCAGGGTATTAACTTTTTCTACCAGAGTACGGGTCCGTCCGGCAGCCCGGGTACGCAGATTTTCGGCAAATGCCTTCTGGGATTCCGGAACGGTTGAAGAGGAAAATCCGCATCCGAGGTGATAGGCAATACCGGGCTCACCCGGTGAGTTGATCTCTTTATCCGCGAATTCCGGCACGAACACCCGGGTTTCCATACCTGCTGCAGCTTTTACACCAAGGTATTTTGCCGCGGCAAGAAATTCATCGACTCCGTCAAGCACATCAAAATCGACCAGCATTATGCCGCGCCAGTTGAGTTCTTTGGCGATGGCGGCAAGCATACTTGGAGAGTAACCGTACCCGTTGTAGCTGTAGAAACTGTGGCAGTGCATATTAAATGCACAATTTGCCTTGCGGATGTCTGACAATGCCGCAAGTCTGGATGCGGCATCAAATGAATTGAGTTGTTTTTTGATCACATCATTCATAATCACTATTTCCTTAAAAGTTATTGTCCCATCATTTTGCGGACAACTTTGTTCAATTCCACCTGAAATTTCTCAATATCGTTTTGCGACGGTTTGTCCCCGTCCAGATTTTCCAGCCCCAACCGTCCGTAAGAATCGACATACCACTCGGCAGTTGAGCCGGAGGCAAATTTCACGGTTCCGGATAATGCCATTCCGGGTCTGGCAATAGGAGAAACCTCAACGACCGTATCGCCGGCAGAAGTTTCGTCAGTTGCACCATTTTCCGGCATCTCCCGGGAGTCGTTTTCTTCACACGCTGTCAAAGATTCTGCAGCAGATGTTTTTTCCGGATCATCAACTGAAACCGCACTGTCATCAGTATCTGCCGGAACATTTTTCGCCGCATTGGGATCAAGTGCGCGCCAATCCACATCCAAAGTGGATGCCAGAATCCGGATATCCATATAAGTCATCCGCATGGAGAACTTTTCATTGACCATCGTTTGGATATCGGAAAGAGAAGTGCCTTTTTCCAATTCCTGAGCGATCATGATTTTGACCGCAGTTTCTTGAGATTTGTCCATAACTACGACTTTCCTGTTTTACTTACTGCCGTTTTTGCGTCTGATACTTTCAATTTTTTTCGGACGGGCAACGGCCTCTATATCCAATGGGATGCCCTCCAGGGGGAAGTTGTCCCGGATACGTTTTTTCAAAAATGCCAGATAATTTCCGGCGGCAGACTCGACCCGGTTCACGAAAAGTTTGATCCGTACCGGACGCAAACCAGCCAACGAAGCATAGAAAAGTTTCAGCGGCACCCCCTTTATAACCGGAGGCGGCGTATCTTCAAAGGCTTTGGCAAGCACCCGGTTGAGCAAACCGGTGGTAATTTCGGTTTTTAAATTATCGGCAACCAGTGCCAGACATGCTTCAAGTTTATCCAAACCACTGCGCTCTTTGGCACTGATAAAGGCTGCCGGAGCGAAACTCAATCCCGGAAGAGTCTGATGCAGTTCTTTCAGCAGGGCTTCCTTTTTGTCGTTGTCACACAAATCACATTTGTTGGCAGCAATGATGCAGCTGCGCCCGGATTGCTCGATCAAAGCGGCGATTTTACGATCCTGGGCAGTGACCTTATTGGAACCTGCTTCCAATACCATTATAACAACATCGGCACGATCAATGGCACTTTTTGCCCGCATTATGCTGAATAATTCAACTACATTATCCACCTTGCCGGTCTTTCTCAAACCGGCAGTATCCACCAATTGAACCGGAACTTCGTTACCGTCTTTATCATGGATTGCGAACTCGATTTTTACTGCATCCCGGGTCGTTCCGGCGATCGGGCTGGTCATCAGACGTTCTTCTCCGAGTAAGGCATTTACCAAACTGGATTTGCCGACATTGGGTCTGCCGACGATTGCAATATTGAGCGCATTCTTTTTCACAACACTGGCAATGGAAACCCGTCGGCACTTTTTCAATGCCGCATTTATCAGTGCAGTAACTCCGCCTTTATGGGTACAGCAAGTCGGATAAACATTGCCGAAGCCCAGCCGTGCAAATTCGGACGCGTAATCCTTCCAATCATCATTGTCGCACTTATTGGCAGCAACAAAAACCGGTTTATTCAATTGCCGTATCCGTCTGGCAACATCCAGATCAAGCGGGGTAAGTCCGCTCTGACTGTCGCAAACCATAATCAGCACATCGGCAGCTTCCATAGCGCACTTGGCCTGTTCGGTGATTCCGGCATCCCAGAAATCCACATTCTTTTCAGTATTATCCAAAGTATTCAAACCACCGGTGTCGACCAGCGTGAACATTTGTCCCTGCCACCGGATATCGGCACTGACCCGGTCACGGGTAACTCCGCTCATTTCATGAACGATCGCCAGTTTGCGCCCGACAACCGCGTTGAACAAACTGGATTTGCCAACATTGGGTCTGCCAACGATCGCAATGATCGGAAGTTCAGCAGTGTTTTCCTGATTCATAAGGATATCACCGGTAAGAATTGATTTGATCGCGCAGTTCTCTGGCGGCAAGTCCGGCTGCTTCAGCATAATCTTCTCCTTTGGAAGCATAAATGATTCCTCGGGATGAGTTGACGATGATTCCGCACTTATCAGCGGTGCAACCAAATTTCACCACCTTTTCCACATCACCGCCCTGGGCACCGACCCCGGGAACGAGGAACGGAAGTTCCGGACAAAGTTCCCGGAGAGCTTTCAACTCTTCAGGATAAGTTGCCCCAACAACCAGCGCTGCATTTTTTGCACCGTTCCACTTATCTCTGACCAGCAGAGCGACGTGCTCGTAAAGCGGTCTGCCATCAGCAACCAGATTCTGCAAATCACCGGAAAATTTATTGGAAGTACGGCACAGAATGATCACGCCTTTATCTTCGTAATCAAGAAACGGTTTGACTGCATCATATCCCATGTACGGATTGACAGTAACGGCATCAGCCTGATAACGTTCAAAGGCTTCTTTTGCGTAATATTCGGCAGTCGAACCGATATCTCCGCGTTTCACATCCAGAATAACCGGCACATCCGGTGCAACTTTTTTGATGTACAGGATGCTTGCTTTCAATGCTTCATCGCAATCCTGCCCCGCATAATAAGCTGCTTGCGGCTTATAAGCGCAAACCAGATCTTTGGTCGCATCGACGATGCGGCAGTTGAATTCATAAATAGCATCAGCCTTACCGGAAAGACATTCCGGAAGTTTGTTGATCGCCGGATCAAGTCCCACGCAGACCAGAGAATTGTTCTTCTGCATGGCGGCAGCAAGTTTTTTCATAAAATTCATAATGCTTAACCTCTTCGTTAGTGATAAAATTAATCAAGTCTGCGCATATCGATTTTTACTTCTTCCCAGAAAAGCGTATCTTCCACTGGTTTATTGTCGATTTCCCAGAAGTGGTTCATCACATCTTCGCGGCGGACGCCGGCGGCAGTTGATTTGACCAGATAATCTTTCAAGGAATCAAGTTCGATGCTTTTATCGGTAGTAAGTTTATCAAGGTTGTTGAAAAGTGCCGCAAAAAAGTTTTCCGTAACGGCATTTTTCTGCCACTGAACCGGAAGCATCGTGCAAACAGTCAGCATACCGGAACCGACTTTGACCGTAAACAAATGAGAGAAGTTACGGAATGTATCGCTGTCGATAAAGTCTTTGACTCCGTGAACCAGCCCTTTCATCCGGTCACGCACCGGCTTGTCGATGCCGAACACATGTTCACGCACCGGAACAGGGAAATCATCAAGACACACTTTATAGCATCCCTCCAGCAACGGCTGCATATATTTATCGAAATAACGTCCGGATGCCAGAGCCTTGCGGAACAATTCCGTTTCAATTACGCCGCCGAGGTTGCTGCCGCGATCCCAGATGCAGGGTTTGAAACGCTCCAGGGCACCCGGGAAATAATATTCCTGACCGGGATTGTCACGATGATAAAGCAGAACCACATGTTTGCCGGCGGCAAGATGGGAAAACACTTTATCATTGAGCCGATCAGTAACGATGCTGCTGCAGTCGACTTTGGCTCCGGAAGATTCGATCCAGGCATTGAGTGCAGGATCATGCAAATCGGTTTGAGGCACCTGTTCCAGTTTCTCATGCGGATAGAGCCAGAGTTCCCAACTGTTGGCAATTTTTTTATCTCCGAGAGAAAATTCCGCAGCCACAACGACTTTTCTGGATTCTGATTCGGGTTTGAACCGCAATTTGATTTCTGCGATTTTCTGCAAACCGCCGGCGAGAACCACATCTTTGCCGCAGTAGATTTCGCTGCCATCGACCAGCACCCGCACGTCACCGCGAATCCGGGGAGACGGCAGGAAGTTGGAGATCTTAAGCGTCATTTTCACTTCTTCATCGAAGTAAAAAGTTTCATTTTCGAAACAACCGAGCAAAACGGCATCGCCGTTGATCGCCATCATCCATTCCGGAGAGATGAATTTGTCATCATCGAAACAGTCGATCACACCGTTTTTATTTTCGTATTTGAGGCAGTCTGCCAACTGCAGCATTTCAAATCCGCAGAGAGCAGAATCACGCATTCTTTCGATATAGGTCTTGAATGCCATTTTTTTGAACACCTGGGAACCGGTGATGTAATCCTGCATTTTATGAGCCAATCCCTTGCGTTTGATCAATGCCGGAAGTTCCGTCATAAAACGCGGTTTTTTGATATCGTTTGCCCGCAGATACTCCTCTCCGACCCGGGCGCAGAATTCATCAAATTTCCGGCTCAACGCCTCATAATCCGGGATATCGATATAATGCAGTGCCTCATGGGCAAGCACCGGTCTGACCGGCACGGCTTCACGCCGGATATCGGCGGAAACTTCCGGCAGTTGGGCTGCTGCAGTCAAAGGTACATCGTAAGTTGAACCATTCAAGCGCCAGCAGTCATCGGTGATAAACATATCTTTGTGGTGCTTATACGGGAAGTAGTAGGCAATGTGCTGGGAAAAGATGTCAGCTGTCGGACGGTCATATTCTCCCCAGCCGGAGTTATCCATAATCAGTTTATCCGGTGCAAGCTCCTTACCGGTATCATAAAGGTTGTAGACTCCGGGCTGGTGACCGGAATTGTGCATTTCATTACCAATGCAGAAAATCGCTACCGACGGATGATTGCGGTAACGCAAAATCGTATTGCGCCAATCGGCATTATCCATCGCCAGAGATTTTTTATTGCCTTTTTCATCAAATTCATAGGCAAATCCGATCTCCATGTGGATAAGGAGTCCCTCTTCGTCTGCCGCCTCGACAAATTCTTCCGTCGGAACAGTACTGTGGAAACGCACCAGATTGAAACCATATTTTTTTGCCTGACGGATATTTTTCACGGCGGCATCTTTGAGAGTTCCGCCGGTCATATTCGGATGTTCGTGAGCAACGATTCCCCGGATGTAGCCGCGCAGGTAACAGCGTTCACCATTGAGAAGCACATCGGTATTGGAAAAGGTTTTCAATTCACAAAAACCGAACTTCCATACGCCCTCTTGAGATGAGAGCGTATAAAGGACCGGAGTATCCAACGACCATTTTTTCAGGGTTGATGCTTCGAAAAGAGTAACGATTTTGCCGTCTTTTTCGGAAACATTGAGCAATTTGGCTCCGGCATCTTTGCCGTCAGCATCCAAAATGACCGGAGCGGTCAACGGAGCACCGCTCTCAACAATGATCAAGCCGGAATCAATTTTACTGCGGATATAAACTTGCACGCTGTCCATAAAAAACCTTTCAAAATGTTGTAATTGTGTTATAAAAACACCTCTCGACATACAATAGCACACCAGCGTGATTTTTTCAATCACAAATGAGTAAATTACCTCTTTTTATTCACTTTGCACTTGATTTTTTAATATATCGATGTATATTTTAGTAAACAAATAAACTTTTATGTAAACATCAAGGCAAAATCATGATATACGACACAGCGATCATCGGAGCCGGGGCAACCGGTGCGGCGACAGCGTACTTTTTGGGCAAATACCGCCAGAAAACAGTACTGCTTGAAGCCGGGTTTGAAGTGTGCAGCGGAATATCCAAAGCCAATTCCGGAATTGTTCACGGCGGATTTCATCATCCGGCAGATTCCTTGAAAACCAAACTGGAACTCCGGGGAAACCGGCTCATAGCTCAATTGCACCGGGAATTGCACTTCCCCTATCTCAAGTGCGGAATACTGGTGGTGGCATACTCTGATAATGAACTCCCTGCCCTGCAGGAACTCTATCAGCGCGGTTTGGCAAACGGTATAAAAATAGAGTACTGTTCCAGAGAAAGATTATTTGCGCTGGAGGAAAAACTTCACGAATCTGCGGTTGCGGGATTCTTCGTTCCGGAGGGCGGCACCATCGAACCTTATATGATGGTTTTCGCCCTGGTGGAAAATGCCTTGAAAAACGGTGTGGCACTGCAGTGCGGCTTCAAAGTCGTATCCGGAACCCGTAAAGACGGCATCTGGCATTTAACTGCCGCTGACGGCAGAGAAGTGAAGGCGCGTTATATTGTCAATGCAGCAGGATTGTACGCGGATGACGTATCCGGAGCATTGGGCGGAGAAAGTTTCAAAATCACCCCCCGCAAAGGTGAGGAGTATCTCCTTGACCGCACTTCAGCCGGCAGACCGTCCAAAGTGATCTTCCCGGTTCCGGTCAAACACTCCAAGGGGGTTCTGGTGATTCCGACCGCCGGAGGCACGACCATGATCGGGCCGACCGCAGAAATGGTGGATGATAAAAGCGATACTGCTACAACTGCGGAGAATTTTAAAAAGATACTTCATCTGACCCGGAACATGGTCAATGGCATTTCCGCCGGAGATCTGATCACCTCTTTTGCCGGTTTGCGTCCGGTACATGAATCGGAAGATTTCTATATCGCGCCTTCACAAAAAGTCCCGGCGTTGATCCAGGCCGCTGGGATCCAGTCCCCCGGTCTGACGGCTTCACCGGCGATCGGAGAATATATTGTGGAATTGCTCCAAAGCAGCGGTTTGACATTAGAGGAAGATCCGGAGTTTGACGGAACCTTGCCGCCCCGCCTGGAAAGCCGCAACATTTCAGATAAAGAACTGTCGGAACTCTGCCGCAGAGATCCGGCATGGGGTAACATAATTTGCCGTTGCGAAAAAATTTCTGAAGCAGAGATCATCGAAGCCGTAAAACGCGGACATACAACGGTTGACGGAGTAAAGTTTTACACCCGGGCCGGTATGGGCAGATGTCAGGGCGGCTTCTGCTCCGGCAAAGTGCTGCAGATCATAAGCAAACACAGTGGTATTCCGATGGAAAAGTTGACAAAAAAAGGTGGCAGCAGCACCATTTTGGCTGGCAGTCTCGGCGATTTGGAGGTCAAATGATAATGAAATACGATACCATAATCATCGGTGCCGGAGCTGCCGGACTTGCATGCGGAACAATTTGTGCTCAAGCCGGTTGTGCGGTATTGATAATCGACCGGGAAGAACAGGCGGGCGGCATTTTGAATCAATGCATCCATAACGGATTCGGCTTGCGCTACTTCAAAGAGGAGTTGACCGGACCGGAATTTGCGTACAAAATGGTACAGAAAGCACAACGTTCCGGCGTGGAACTGGCATTGGCTTCGACCGTTACCGGAATAAAAAAACTTGCTGACGGCACCTTTGAAGTCCGGGTTTTATCCGCGAAAAACGGAGTACAGCACCTGCATGCCGCTTCGATCGTATTGGCAATGGGCTGTCGGGAGCGCACAAGGGGAGCGATCGGCACGGCAGGGGAACGTCCAGCTGGCATATTCACCGCCGGAGCCGCACAAAAGCTGCTTAACCGGGAAGGCAAACTGCCGGGCAAATCGGCAGTTATCGTCGGATCCGGAGATATCGGACTGATCATGGCTCGCCGTCTGCGCTGGTGCGGGATACAGGTCAACGCGGTCATTGAAATCATGCCTTATACAGCCGGACTTACCCGTAATGTGGTTCAGTGCCTGCATGATTTTGACATTCCGCTTCACCTCTCCACGTCAGTTATCCGCATCAATGGTAAAGAGCGGGTGGAATCGGTCGTTGCCGCTCCGCTTGACACTTCAAGGAAACCGTTACTGCAAAACAGTTTCACGATTCCCTGCGATTCCGTGCTTTTTTCGGTAGGATTGATCCCGGAAATGGAACTTGCCCGGGAACTTGGCGTAAAGGTCAATCCGCTTACCTGCGGAGCGGAGGTCGATTCCATGTACATGACCTCGGTACCGGGAGTTTTTTCGGCGGGAAATGTGCTTCATGTCCATGATTTGGTAGACTTCGTTGCTGAAGAGGCGGAATACGCCGGCAAATGTGTTATCGACTATCTTGCCGGATGCCGTCCGGTTGGAGAATATTCTGCGATCAACGGTTCAAACTTGAAATATGTTGTTCCGAGCCGTTTTTTACCATCCCAAGCCAGCCGCTTCCTTTTCCGTCCGACCGCAGTTTATGATCAGGCGGTATTGAAAGCCGTGGCAAACGGCAATGAAGTATGGCATAAAAAGCTCTCCTTTGTCCGTCCGGCAGAGATGATTATTGCGGACATTCCCGCCGGTATTCTGAAAAACGATACAACGTTTTTACTTGAGGAAATTTGACATGAAAGAATTGATTTGCATAAGCTGTCCGCGCGGATGTCATCTGGAAATCCGGGAACAGGGGGATTCATGGCAGATCACCGGCAACAGCTGTCCACGCGGGATCGCGTATGCCAGACAGGAGGTGAGCGATCCGCGGAGAATCGTCACCGCAGTCGTACCTTGTAAAAATCCGGAACACCCTTTTGTTGCTGTGCGCACCGACCTGCCCTGCCCCAAGGCGATGATTCCCGGATTATTGAACCGGTTGTATCGCACTGAAGTAAAAAAATCCATAAAAAACGGAGATATTGTGCTGAAAAATGTTGATAATTCAGGAATCAGTGTTATAGTAACAGAAAACATCTGATTTTTGCAGCAGGATAAAAAGCATGAATTTACTTGAATTATCACAGAACATCCGAAAAATCCGTCTGGAACAGGACATGACTGTGGAAGCACTTGCCAAGGCAAGCGGCTTCAGCAAAGGTTTTATTTCCCAGGTGGAAAATTTCCGTTTGACCCCGTCATTAAAAGCTCTTACCCGGATCGCCGATGCACTGGGGGTTTCCATGAGTGCCCTGTTTTCCGAAGACGGAGACACCGCTTCTCAATATACATTCGGCAATTTGAGCGACGGCAGGGAATTGGACAGGGACAACGGAGTTGAGCACGGTATCCGCTATTTTTCGCTGGCACACCGTCACATCGGCAGAAAAATGGATCCGTTTGTCATTGAATACACTCCGGCATCACCACGGGAATTCAAACTGCATGATACCGAAGAATTTTTTGTTTTACTTGAAGGCGAATTGGACTATTTCATCTGCGACAATAATACACACCGGATGCTTTTTCCCAATGACACCATCTATCTGCGTGCCAACGTCCCGCACCGGGTGGAACTTGCGCCTGGATGTACCTACGCCAAAGGCCTGATCATCTACACGGATAAATCGGTCAACATTGACTGATGCCGGTTAGACGCAGGAAGTTATTCCGGAGAATGTTCACACGTTCCGTTTCGTCAAGCTCCTCAAACATGACTCCGGCGACATTCATAGCTGGATTGCAGATCGGATAATCGGTACCAAAAAGTATCCGTTCCGATCCGAGGAGATCGACTCCCCGGCGAAGCATTCCCATCCGGAAAAGACCGGACCCGGAGAGATCGATCAGCATATTCTCATGCTTTTGTGCCAACTGGTAGTTGGCACTGATCCCCCATTCCGTTTCCGGATGAGCGACAACGATCCTGGTTCGGGGAAATGAAGCAAGCAAACGGTCCAGATCATCCAAGGAAGACGGATGCAGACAAACGGTCATTTGCAGAGCGCCGGCAAGATCTAAAATCGGTTTCATGCCGGGCAGATCATATTTCTCATACCCCATGACATACCATGCCAATTCACCGATCCACCTGAAGCCCAAGCGGTAAAATTTCTCTATTTCGACGCAGGATTCCTCCGGAAAAAGCGGTGAAACATTGACTCCGGGATAGAACCTGTCCGGATGTTTCTGATTTACTTCCAGAACTTTGCGATTACATTCACGGAGTTTTTCCAAATCCCGCCCTCCCCTGGCGATATTGAATGATCCACAGGATAATCCGATCCCTGCCCGCGCCTGAACAGCAAAAAAATCCTCATACGTTTCCGGAACCCGGAACGCGAAATTACGGTCTGTCGCCAAATAAGGATGCATGTGTGCATCAATGACCGGATACTCCGGAAGAGAAAAAAACGATTCCATATCTTTTACCGATTATAAAGATCCCACAGTTATCTGTGGGTAATATACATGCATTAGAAAAAAATTCAAGCGTACAAATAAATAATCAGCAGTCAACGGTTCATCAATCTGAACGTCCTTGGGGTGTGGTCCAGTTTGTGGTCCACTTCAAGGCAGAATCCAATCAAGTGAAGGAGTGAAGAAAAAACTCCGTTTTTTAAGAGAAGAGCGGCTGTCGCCGCACGAAGTGAAGCCTGACGGCTTCGTTGACCATTTTTTTGCAAAAAAAATGGTCGGGGTGAGAGGAGCGCCGAGCCTTCTTCTGTAATCTCTTTATTCCAACAGATTTACCCGCTGAAATATGCCTTTTATTTGTGGTCCACTCTGTG
>SUWL01000059.1 GCA_015061495.1 Lentisphaerota bacterium | reverse complement strand
CGCACACTCCCATTTCACTTTAATAGAATTGCTGGTAGTCATTGCGATCATAGCGATATTGGCGGCGATTCTGCTGCCGGCGTTGAATTCGGCGCGGGAGCGTGGGCGCGGGGTCAGTTGTTTATCCAATGCCCGTCAGGTGGGGCAGATATTTCTTTATTATGCGGAAGACAACCACAATTATCTGCCGAGCAAGGATGCGTTATCCGGTGGTTTCACGCCGGGGGGTGAAGCGGTGGATGCGAAAAACTGGCTGGATGCGGTAGTTTCGTTTTACTTGAGTCATCAGAATGCCTCCAAAGAACCGGCGGAAGTGCTGCGTTGTCCCAATGAAGAAGCATTGATCGACATTACGACCAATTACGGCTTGAATTGGCGGATAGCGACCAAAGATTACCGTCCGATCAAAATCACGCAATTCACCGACAGCAGCAAAACGGCGATGCTGGTGGAAAACTTCGGGCATCTCTGCTATGCGGAAAATGTAATAAATGCGTCACGCACGCACAAAACCGGCAATATCAGTGAAAACCGTGCGGCGTACTTCCGTCACAATGCACAAGCGGCGGTGGTTTTTCTGGACAGCCACGGTGAAGCACGGAACAAAGAAGAGATCCCGTGCAAAGAAGGTTATCCGGATGCAAGTGATGAAGCGCTGGCAAACACCCGGTTCAACTCCGGCAAAGTTGACAGCAGTCAGGAGACATTAGCCGGGTTTTGATATTTCCGGCAGAACATGTCTAATTTGTTGTAATGCATTCCAAACCGTTATTGCGCGGTTGATAAATCATCATGTTTGTGATATACTCCCGGGTTGGCGATTATCGCAAGCAACGGCTCTTGAATGCAAGTTTCACAAAATTCAGGATATTACCCAAAAATTAAAAATTTTTATTTTTTGCCCTTGATTTTCACTATATTATCATATACATTGACAAACAGGAGGTACGATATGAAAAAATTATTTACCGTAATGTGTGCGATTTCAGCAGCAAGTGTACTGGCGGCGGACTTCAAACTTCCGGCGAAGCATTTCAAGGTGGTTTCCGGAGGAAAATCGGAAATTGTCCGGGGAGAAGAATTTTTCAGCAGAGCGATCCGGCTGGAAGCAGCAAAAGAGCGCGCCGTTACAGCGGCACTGCCACATGGAGGATTCTTCAATTTCATCCCCGCAGTATATGAAGTGAAAGCGGAGATCAAGGGTCAGGGAACGGCATTTCTGGAAATCCAGTTGTTGACGGCGGATAATAAAATCATCGGTCAGCACCGGGTCGTCACCCGGCAGGCGACGGCACGATTCAGGGATATTGAGGGCAAACTTGATTTGCGCAACAAAACGTTTGCACAGCCGCCATTCAAAGTCAACGTGGTTATCGGTGTGGAACAGGGCGGAGATGTCACCTTTGATGATATCGAATTGGATATCGACAACGATTAATCGTCGGCGAGCAGCCGTTTTCTGCCGGATTCCGACACTTTGATGCAGGGGTAGCCGTTGCGGTCGATACGTTCAAGGTCGCCGGAATCCACCAGTTGGCGCAGGATCTTTTCCACTGTGGCACTTTTCAGGTGGCGCAGTGAAGCAAAACAGGTGTGCCGGTGCCAGTTGGCAGCAATGATCCCGGCACTGCGTTTACCGGCGAGGATCTGCCCGAGTTTGCCGATGCCGACCCTGCCGTTGAGCAGATCGGCACCGCGCAAAGCGATGCGGAAGTCGGCAGCTTTCACGCCGGGGATCGCCGCAGAATTGTCCATTCCGGCGCAGCGGTCACAGCATCCGCATTGCCAGTTATCGCTGTTTTCGCCGAAGTATTCGATCAATTCCACCTGGCGGCAGCGGGAACTTTTAGCGTAATTGACCATCTCATCCAGACGGGCAAGTTCATAATCCAGATGCCGCCGCAATTCATCATCATCCAGTTGCGGCAAAGGCAGTTCCGGGTCGGTCAATTCCACCGCCCTGCCCGCGAATCCCGCACGCCACACCAGACAGTCGCCATTAAGAGCGGAAATCACCCGTTTGGTCTGTTCCGCGGATAATCCGGCGGTATCAGCCAATTCATCAATAGAAGTTTCCCACTCTTTGAGAACGCTTCTGCCGAATTTACCGATCACCCGGTGAATAAAGCGGGAACGCTGGGTTTTCTCCTGCTGGTGCAAAATACGCAGTTGATCCGGATCTCCGGTAAAACGGATAAAGCCCATACCGCTGCGGCGGGCGGAACGGCGGATGAAACCGGATTTTTCCAAAATTCCCAATGCCGCCGAGATCTGACCGTCGCTTTTAGCTCCGGGGACCTCATCTTTCAACCGGGCGGCAGTCACCTGCAATTCGCCGGGTTCAGCCATTTCCCGGGTCATAAAATAGAGCTGACGGTAGACCGCCCGGATGATTTCCGGCGGCGGATTATTCATTTCAATGAGAAATTGTTGGATATAGCGGTCGGCATAGCTGAAAAATAAAATACATTCGGCACTTTCGCCGTCCCGTCCGGCACGGCCCGCTTCCTGATAATATGCCTCCAGCGAACCGGATAATTGATAGTGGATCACCCGCCGCACATCCGGACGGTCGATCCCCATGCCGAACGCATTGGTTGCCGCCAGCACCGGAGCAGGATCATTCATGAAATATTCCTGTGCGGCATTGCGTTCCTCGATGCTCATTCCGGCATGATACCCGGTGATCCCTGGCAGAGCGGCTAATTCATCGACTGCCTGCCGGGTGGCGGCATAGATGATGGTCGGTTTCCTGTCGGTTTCCAGAATATGGCGCAGCCGGGCATTTTTGGCATCCCGGCTTCCCTCGCATTTGATCACCTTAAAAGACAGATTCGGGCGGCGGAATCCGGCGACCAGCAGTTCCATTTTTTCTCTGCCCAGCTGCGTACGGATATCTTTGCACACCTCGGCAGTGGCAGTGGCGGTGAATGCACACACCTGCCGGATACCGGCATCGGCGGCGACGGCTCCGATCCGGCGGTAGCTGGGACGGAAATCGTGTCCCCATTCACTGATACAGTGCGCTTCATCGACGACCAGCATTTCCGGAGGATTCTCCCGGATGAACCGGGCGAAAAAGTCGGTCTGCAATCTTTCCGGAGCGACATAAAGCAGTTTGACTTCGCCACGGGCGGCGGCATCAGCGGCAGCGAGCTGTTCATTGAAGGTTATGGAACTGTTGATAAATGCCGCCGGAATTCCACGTTTACGCAGACCGGCGACCTGATCATACATCAGTGCGATCAATGGCGAAATCACCAGTGCATAGCCGTCACGCATCAATACCGGCAGCTGGTAACAGAGAGATTTACCGGCCCCGGTCGGCATGACGACACACAGATCTTCGCCGCGGCAGATGCGCTCGACCACCGGCTGCTGATGATCCAGAAACGCCTCAAAACCGAAAAATTTCTGTAATGCACCATTAAGATCGTTCATTGATATTTACCATAAAAGTTTAATGCATCACAACTGATAAGATACTGACATAAAAAACAAAATGCGCCGCACAGAACATGATGCAGCGCACGAAAAAATATTCTGCCCGGATTACTGATTGAGTTTTTCAACCATCTTTTTAAGTTCCAGCAGATCAAGTTTGCCGCTGCCCAGCACGGGAAGAGCTTCCACATGGACGAAGTCATCGGCTTTGGGTATCCAGATATTGGGCAGACCGGCAGCCCGCAATCCGGCGATCACGCCGGGGATATCCAAATCAGCGGGGGTGTAGAAGATCACCAGCCGTTCACCTTTGAGCCGGTCACTGCGTCCGGCGACGGCGACTTCGCGGTTTTCGGAGTGGAGGAACTTGGTAATGGCATCTTCGACGCCTTCATGGGGAACCATTTCGCCGCCGATCTTGCTGAAGCGGCTGGCGCGCCCGGTGATGTAGATGTAGCCGTCTTCATCCATGTGTCCGATATCGCCGGTATCGTAGTAGTGGTTCTGAATGACCTTTTCAGTAAGTTCCGGCTGTCCGAGGTAACCTTTCATGACCGTACCGGCACGCACCTGCAGTCTGCCGTCTTTACCGGGAGGCAGTTCCACGCCGGTATCCAGATCCACGATGCGGGCGTGAATACCCGGCAGGGGGCATCCGATACTGCCGGGATGGTCACTTTTGGTCCCCAGAGTATAGATGGAGTTGTTGAGGTTGATGGTCACGATAGGCGACAATTCGGTGCATCCGTAACCTTCGATAATATCTCTGCCGGTCATATTCCGGTAGCGTTCGGTCAATTCGGTGCGGAGTTTTTCTGCTCCGGTAATGCAGAGGCGGAGGGTTTTGAAATCTTCGCCGCAGGCTTTCATCATGTATTTCTGCAGGAAAGTGGGGGTAGCCGCCAGGATAGTAACTTTGAAGTCGCGGATGCTTTTGACGATCGCAGCACTGTCAAGCGGGTTGGCGGCATAAGCCACCGGCGTACCGACCGCGGCGGGCAGAGCATAGCAGACGGTGAAACCGAAAGAGTGGAAAATCGGCAGGTTTCCGGCGACCCGGTCATTAGTCGACCAATCCACCACGCGGATGAAGCTCTGGATATCGCAGTTGATATTGCGCTGGGTCAGCATGACTGCTTTGGGAGTACCGGTGGAACCGCTGGAAAAGAGCAATGCCGCCTGTTGAAACATATTATAACAGCTCAACGGAGCGATATTGCGCACGAGAGTTCTGGTCGGCAGGAAAATCACCATCAGCATGGCTTTGATCTTTTCCCACTTGGAAATAGTCGGCACGATATCTTCCAAAAGTACCATATCATCGGACTTTTCCCATTTGAGTTTATCCAGGAATTTTTTGCTGGTAAGAATCGTTTTGACTCCGGCACGGCGCATGGAATCTGAAGCGACCTGCTGACCGGCGGAAAAGTTCATGATCGCCGGAGTGCGGTCGGCGCACTGGATAGCCAGCAGCACCCCGGAAGTCACCGGCATATTGGGCAGCAGTACTCCGGTGTATCCGGCAGTGCCCTTGTCGATTTTGCGGATGACTTTGGAAAGCATGATCGTCAGCAGCAGCATTTTGAAGTTGCCGAACCATTTTTCAGTAGTGGCATCGTAAAAAACCTTGCCGAAAAGGTGGCGTTTGGCGTAGTAGATAAATGAAGTATGGATGGGACGTTCGCCGGGTTGGGGAGCGGTTTCAGCGATAGCCCCGAGTTCAGAGATCTTCTGGCGCAGCTGAAAAGCGGACAAGTTGGGATCCACCGGCTCACCAATGGCGACGGAGAAATCCACCGGCCAGCGGACAAGTTTACGGAAGTAAAGACGGTTCTTATAGATACCGGTAAGGCGTCCATGCACCATACCCAGACGCACCGGCATGACCGTCACCTGGATTTCGGGGGGGATCAGCGACTGGACACCGGAACGGAAACGCATCAGATTGCCGCTGCCGGAAATGGCACCTTCAGGGAAAAAGCAGATGGTTTCACCCTTACGCAGACGGTTCTGGATATCGTGGAAAAACTCTTTCATCGCTTTGGGATGACGGGCGTTCGGCACCCGCAGCACGCCCAGATACCAGAAAATCAGACGGGTGGGAATAAAATTGACGATCTCGGTACGCACCATAAAACGGACACGCTGACGGACGACCGCCTGGATCATCAGCAGATCGAGCAGAGAAACATGGTTGGAAACCAGCAGGATCGGTCCGGAATAAGGCATATTTTCCTTGCCGACCACCCGCAGACGGAAAAGCACCAGCCGGATGATCCAGGCGGCGATTTTCAGAGTCAAACGGGGGGAACACAGGATCAGTACGATGATCGCTCCGATGATTGCCGGATACCATTGGGCAATGAATTTCCAACTGCAGTTGATGATTTCAGACATAAAAACCTCTTATAATTCTTATTAATTTACTCTTGTACACATCAAATCTGTTTCGGACAAAAACGGTTTTGTCCAGTCCTTAATGTACATCCTAAATGATTTTTTGTCAACTTTTATCTGTCCACTATTGAAAAATTTACGAAAAAGAGTTAAATTAATAGGTTATTATCTTGATAACGAAAATCAATTCAGTAAAGTTATCTTTGAAACGAAAAGTAATATTGTTATTAACCTTTTCAGTGATGCATTAATAACGGCGGTGGTGCTTTGCGGGCAATCTCCTGGCAAATCAGCAGGCGGTTGACAAATTATGATGATTGTGATATGTTTTTTGCCTGTGATGCAAACCGCAACAGATGAATACAAGAGGTAATTGCAAAAATCATAAAAATAAGAGAGAATTTCAATGTTGATGATTTCAACGCGGGCGTTAAAATCGCAGCAATGGATTTTGAGGTATTTTGAAATTGCCTCACAAGTTTTACAAAATTCGTGACATTACCAAATAATTCAGCTTACCAATGGCAAATTTTGAAGAAAAACTGATCGCGCTGTCCGATGCGGAAACCTTGAAAAAAGCCAAGGCTCTGCTCAAACAGAAAGCCCTCTGCGGAGCATGGCGGAACCGGGAGGGTAAATTGTGCGGTATTTTCCGGGAGGCACAGCAGCCCCCTGCAGAAACCACCGTGCAAACCGGAGAAAACACCGTCGCCGACTGCACCTGCTGCAAAGAGGGTGTTTGCGCCCATGCGCTGGCATTGCTGATGTATGGCGGCAGATTTCACAACTTCAGCGAGTCCGCAGAAGCGCCCGCGCTTTACAGTAAAGGTCTGCTGCTGCAGAAATTTCCGGAATTGTCCCGCCGCGGCATGAAAAAATGTGCCAAATTGCGGATAAATGTGATCGAAGATCAGCTGCACGCCCCGAATCAGTACAAAATTTTGCGTCTGGCGGTGAAACTCAATGGAGCTTCCCGGGAATACTCCGGCAATTTGAGCAACTTGCGGCAGCTCTATTTTGAAAAGGTCTTGAGCGCGGTCCTCAAGTATGAAGACTTCTCTTTGCACGACCAGCAGATCATCCGATTTCTGGCACTCAACGGTGAGGCAGAAAACTCCAATATCACTCTGGGATCAGAACTTACCGCCGAATTGTTCCACGCTTTGCCCGGATTCCCCCGTTTTTTCCGGGATGGCAAAAATGTGATCGTCCGCCCGGAACGCGCCTGCGCCGTGCTGGTGAAACATCAGGGCAGACTGCACCCCGGCATCCGCATCGGTGATGCGGTGATCCCGATGGATGGGGCAAGACTTATCGCCGGACGCGGCGGCAGCTGGGTGGGCAAAGATGATGAATATTTTTTCATCGGCGGCGATTGTGAAGCCGGATTTCTCCGCAGTTTTTTCCGGATGTCGCCGCAAAGTGCCGCTGATCTGCAGAGCGAATTTCCGCTGCCGGTCCATCCGGCAGGCAGCATTGATCCGGAGCCGCGTAAAGCGGCGGTCATGCTCGACGGAACATTTGCAGACGGAGCATTTGAATTGACCACCGGCTATCTCTACAATGCCGGCGGCAGACAGATCATCTGCCAGCCGCGTTCCGGCAAGATAATTGCCAATGGCAGAGATATTTTACGCCGGAACAGTGCCTGGGAGAGAAATTTTGAAAATTCGCTGCTGCTTTTCGGCATGGAAGTTGCCGACCACGATGCGTCAGCAGTGATCGCCGATCCGGAAAAAGCGGGGATCTTTCTGGATCGGGCTTTGCCGGAAATCATTGCCGCTGATCCGGAAAAATTCGTGCTATCCGGCAATTTAGCCAGGTTGGTCAATGGCGGAAACGGCTTGCCGCAGCTGCACTTCCAGTGTTTTGATGCCGGCAGCACCAGTGACAGTAAAGTGATCCGTTTCCAACTGGGGACACCGGGCAGAAGTGTGGATTGGCAATATTTGCATGAAACAGCCTGTGAACGCAGAAATTATCTCCTTGCCCACGGCAATTTGTACCGCATTTCTCCGGAACTGGGCAAGTTCGTGCGTTTGTCCGATGCCATTTTGCGGAATATCGATCATTACGGATGCACCTTTGAAGTACCATTCGGGAACTTCAAATGCTTTGCCGCCGCCGCCGGTAAAATCCCCGGCGCCCTCCCCCCGGAAATGCTGCTTGACCCGGAAGAAGTATCCGATGCTCCGGCAGTCAGCAACTGTTTCACATTCACCGGATCTTTGCGGAACTATCAGAAACAGGGAGTCCGCTTCATGCAGTACCTGATCGACCGCAATTTCAATCCGCTGCTTGCCGATGAGATGGGTCTGGGAAAAACCGTCCAGCTGCTCGCGCTGTTGAGTTCCCGCATGAGCAAAAACGGCGCACCGTCGCTGATCGTCTGTCCGGCTTCACTGATCGTCAACTGGGCGCGGGAAGCGGCACGGTTCGTCCCGGAATTCCGCATCGCCGCTCCCAGCGGCACCGCCGAACGCAGCGAGGTTCTCAAAAACGGCGACTTCGATCTGCTGATCCTCTCATACACCACGGCGAAACTCTGCACCAATGCCCTGAAAAAATACCGCTTTGAATTTCTGGTGCTGGATGAAGCACAGCATATCAAAAATCCCGGCTCAACCAATGCCAGAAACTGCAAAAGCATCTCCGCTTCGCACCGGGTGGTTTTGACCGGTACTCCGCTGGAAAACACCCCGGAGGATCTCTGGAGCGTAATGGATTTCCTGCAGCCGGGGCTTTTCGGTACGCTGCCCTCATTCCGCCGCCGGTATGCCAATATCGCCAACGATGCCGAATTGCAGGAGGAGTTTGCCAGCCGCATTTCGCCATTCATCAAACGACGCACCAAAAACGAAGTGGCTGCCGATCTGCCGGAAAAACACGAACGCATCATCTGCTGCGAAATGCCCGCCGGACAGCGCGAACTTTACTCCCGGCTGCTGGAAGATAACCGCGAAACCCTTAAAAACGGCGGCAGTGCGGAACTTTTTGCCCTGCTGCTCCGCTTGCGCCAGTGCTGCTGTCACCCGGATCTGCTGCCGGATATCCCGGCAGGGTCGGTGCTTTCCGGAAAGACCGAACTGCTGTTTGAATTGCTCCACGAAACGATCGACAGCGGTCACAAAGTGTTGCTTTTCAGCCAATTCACCAGTATGCTCAAAATCCTCATTCCCGCACTGGAAGCGGAAAAGATCCCCTTTGAATACCTTGACGGCAGCACCAGGAACCGGCAGGAAAGAGTTGACCGTTTCAACAACGATCCGGGTATCCCGCTGTTTCTGTTGAGCTTAAAAGCCGGCGGCACCGGTCTGAACCTGACCGCCGCCGACACGGTGATCATCTACGATCCGTGGTGGAACCCGGCTGTGGAACTGCAGGCCGCCGACCGGACTCACCGCATCGGTCAAACCCGGACGGTGTCGACGATCAAACTGGTGATGAAAGAGTCCGTGGAGGAAAAAGTCCTGCTGCTGCAGCAGAAAAAGCGGGAACTTTTTGAAAAACTCGTGGAAAATCCGGCGGCTTCCGGCGGCTTGTCGCTGGCGGAACTGCGCGCCCTGATGGAACAATAACCCGGAGCGCTGATGAAAAAAATCCTGTTGCTTTTACTTGTTTGCAGTACAGTGCAACTGTCCGGCAGAGAAGTATTTTTCATTCCCGGCTGGTACAGCCAATGGGTCATATATACCAAACATGTTCAACAGCTGGAAAAGATTTTCCCCGGCGAAAAAATCACCGTCTGCAAGTGGGACAGCAACCGTCTGTGGCAAAATGCCAAACATTCCGCAAGTGCTTTTGTCCGGAAGTTCGCACTATCTTTGCTGCAAAGAGATGATACCGTCGATATCACGTTGATCGGTCACTCTCTGGGCGGCAGGATCGTGCTGGATTGTGCCGGGATTTTGGCGGAGAACCGCAAACAGGTGCGGCAGATCATCCTGCTGGGGACCGCCGGTAAAATGAGTGAAGCGGACATCCGCAACTGTCAGCAGGTCTCCCTGCTGCCGGTGATCAATATCTGCTGTTTCGATGACAATATGCTGAAACTCTTTTACCGTCAGGAAGGTTTCATGCCGCTAGGACTTGCCGGATTGCCCCGCAAGCACTCTCATATCTGCCAATACCGCATGGAAGTACCGGCAACGGAGCTTGCCATCAGTGATATGACCATTCTTTCCCGGGCGGGAACTGAACCATTCCGGGAAACCGCCGCCCATTTGGCGGCGAAATATCTGCTCGTGCTGACGGATGCGGTGCAGGGGCGGCTGACCGAATATTATCTCGATCTGCCGGAATTGGAAAAAATTGCCGCCGGATCAGCTGTTCCCAACGACTTCCTCCCCGGGTTCCGGGTTTCCGCCGAAATCAAAGGATGGAAGTTCGCCCGCCGCCGCTTCCCCCGCCGTTACCGTATCTCCTCCCCGGCGGGCAAATTCTTTTATTACAAATCAGAAACAGATGCGCTGCGCATCTGGCAGTACATTCAGGATGCGGCTGATATCTGAACTTCTCCTTTCAAGCGCAAAAAATACCGGCATCCTCCGGATCTGCTCCGGAAAAAGCCGGTATTGGCAAATGACTCGCTTATTTGTATTCCGGCAGCATATTTCCGTGCGCTTCGATCAGATCATCGCAGAGTTTGACGATATCATCGATATTCAACTCACTTGAAGTATGCGGATCGAGCATGGCGGCGTGGTAAATGTGTTCACGTTTGCCGGTCAATGCCGCTTCAATGGTCAGCAGATGCACGTTGATATTGGTCATATTCATCGCGGCACACTGGGGCGGCAAAGCACCGACATAAGTCCCCTGCACTCCGTTGCGGTCAACCAGACACGGCACTTCCACGACCGCATTATCCGGCAGATTCGGGATCAATCCCCGGTTGAGGACATTGCCGCCGATCTGGAACGGCGTATTGGTGACGATAGCATTCATGATGCCGGAACCGTATTCACGGGAAAGGGTATGGGTAAGCGCCGGATCATCGTGCAGTTTCTCATACTGTTCTTTCCATCCGGCGATCTGGGTGACGCATCTGCGGGGATATTCATCCAGCGGAATGTTCCACTCCTCGATCTGTTCCGGATAGTTGTGTTTGATCCAGTACGGAGCATATTCCGCATTGTGTTCGCTGGATTCAGTGACATAATAACCGAATCGTTTCATCATTTCCAGCCGGATCATATTGCCGGATTTCTCCTCTTTGGGAGCCTGCCGCCACATCCGGACCTTTTCATCGGCACATTTTTTGATTTCCGGATAAAGATCCCTGCCGTTTTCGCTGATTTCCAGCAGCCACGCCATGTGGTTGATTCCGGCGATGCGGGAATTGATACCGGCAAGCCGTTCCGGAGAAGCATCCATGCCTAAAGTTTCCAGCAAAGATTGCACACACACCTGCACGCTGTGGCAAAGTCCGACGGTTTTCACCTCCGTTCCCCGCAGCATCGCACCGGTGAGCATGCTCATCGGATTGGTATAGTTGAGAAACCATGCGTCCGGTGCGACCTTTTCGATATCCCGGGCAAATCCCTGCATCACCGGGATCGTCCGCAACGCCCGGAAGATCCCCCCGATCCCCAGCGTATCAGCGATCGTCTGACGCAAACCGTACTTTTTCGGGATCTCGAAGTCGATCACCGTCGACGGTTCATAACCGCCGACCTGGATGGCATTTACCACGAAATCGGCTTTATCCAATGCACCACGGCGGTTTTCCACCCCCAGAAACGTGGAAATTTTTGCCCGGTTGTTGTTGATATTTTTATTAAGGACATTGAGAATATACTCCGACTCTTTCAAGCGCACTGCATCGATATCGTACAACGCGATATCGGCATCTCTCAATGATTCGCGGCACATACAGTCACCCAGCACATTGCGGGCAAATACGGTGCTTCCGGCACCCATAAAAGTAATTTTAGGCATGTTTACCTCCCGGTTGATGTTTTCGCCTGTGGTAATAATATACTCCATCCGGGGCGGATGTAAAGCGTAACAATGTGCCATTAACCGTAATATCGTCTCATTTGAATTTCCGGTATTTGCAACCTATATTATGTAAAATGCAAAGGAGATACGATTTTTATGAACAGCACCGGTTTCCATTACAGCAGCAGTATTGTGCTGGCCCCGCCGCCGATACCGCTGGATATCACACTGCGCTGGGCGGGCCACGAAAAAACCGGCAGTGCCAGCTACTGGTTCGACGGAATGAAACGCGGCAATATCGATGTGGTCATCTGGCAGGGGACGACCGCCGGATGCGGCATGGTCAAACGGGACGGCAAACTTCTGCCGGTGCCACAGGGAAGCGCATTTCTGCTGACGATCCCCGACCGGCACATCTACTTCCTGCCGGAAACTTCGGACAACTGGGAGTTTTTCTATCTGGGACTTTCCGGTAAAGAAGCCATGCGCCTGACCTTTGCGCTCCAGAAAAAATTCGGTCCGGTTTCGGCAAATTACGGCTCACCGGAAGTGATTTCTCTGGCACAGCAGATATTTCACCGGGTGCTTGCCAATGACCTGAAAGACCCCGTAGAAGCAAGTTCTCTGGCGTACCGATTCATGATGCAGCTCGCCGCCTCTTCCCATGTTCCCGGCAGTAAAAATAACGATCTGCTCACCGCAATTCACCAATACTGTCTGGAACACCTCTCCGAAAATATCGGCGTTAATGAAATGGCGGATCTCACCGGCTTCAGCCGCAGTCACTTCTGCCGCCGGTTCCGGCAGGAAACCGGCAAGTCCCCTTATGAATACCTGTTGGAATTGCGCGCGCGTACCGCTTTGAGAATGCTTCAATCCGGTTCTCTGCCGGTCAAAGAGGTGGCTTTTTCCTGCGGCTTCGCGGAAACCGGGTACTTCTGCAAGGTTTTCCGGAAGTTTTTCAACACCACTCCCGCCGCTTTCCGCAAGTACGGTTCCGGGGCGTGACACACCTTTTGCGGCACACTTTGCGGCACAATGTGGGTCATTATGGCACACTTTTGACAAAAAAACGATCTTTCCCCCCTGAAAAAACAGTTGGCACGCTTTTTGCTGTATTATGGGTGCAAGCAAACAACAACCTTATAAAAAGGAGAAAACACTATGAGCAAAATTATCGGTATCGACCTCGGCACCACCAACAGCTGCATGGCTGTTATGGACAACGGCGAATACAAAATCATCCCCAATGCAGAAGGCAACCGCACCACCCCCAGTATCGTTGCATTCACCAAAAATGGCGAACGGCTGGTCGGACAGACTGCCAAACGGCAGGCGGTCACCAACCCCCAGAATACGATCTTTTCCATCAAACGCCTGATGGGACGGAAATTTTCTGAAGTCGGACGCGAACGCGAACTCGTCCCTTACGAAATCGCCGAAGCTCCCAACGGTGACGCTCACGTCAAAATCGGTGATAAACTCTATTCACCCCCGGAAATTTCTGCCATGATCCTGCAGAAACTTAAAGCCGATGCCGAAGCATATCTCGGCGAAAAAATCACCAAAGCTGTGATCACCGTCCCCGCTTACTTCAACGACAGCCAGCGCCAGGCTACCAAAGATGCCGGTAAAATCGCCGGACTGGAAGTCGAACGCATCATCAATGAACCGACCGCTGCCGCCCTCGCCTACGGTCTGGATAAGAAAACCGATGAGACCATCGCGGTATACGACCTCGGCGGCGGTACTTTCGATATCTCCACTCTGGAAATCGGCGACGGCGTCTTTGAAGTAAAAGCCACCAACGGTGACACCCACCTCGGCGGTGACGACTTCGACCAGATCCTCATCACCTACCTCGCTGATGAGTTCCAGAAAGAAAACGGCGTCGATCTGCGCAAAGATCCGCAGGCTCTCCAGCGCCTCAAAGAAGCCGCTGAAAAGGCCAAATGCGAACTTTCAAGCAGCATGTCCAGCGATATCAACCTGCCATTCATCACCATGAATCAGGACGGCCCGGTCCACATGAATTACACCCTGACCCGCGCCCAGCTCGAACGCCTCTGCGATCCCCTGCTCGACCGTACCCGCAAACCCTGCGAAAACTGCATGCGGGATGCCGATGTGTCCGTTTCCGATATCCGCGAAGTCATCCTCGTCGGCGGCATGACCCGTATGCCCAAAGTTCAGGAAACCGCAAAAACCATCTTCGGCAAAGAACCCCATAAAGGTGTCAACCCCGACGAAGTCGTCGCTGCCGGTGCCGCAATCCAGGGCGGTGTACTCGGCGGTGAAGTCAATGACGTGCTGCTTCTGGATGTCACCCCGCTTTCGCTGGGTATCGAAACCATGGGCGGTGTCATGACCCGGCTGATCGAACGCAATACCACGATCCCCACAAAAAAAACCGAGATCTTCAGTACCGCTTCCGATAACCAGCCCGCCGTGGATGTCCGCGTCCTGCAGGGCGAACGCGAATTTGCCCGGGATAACAAATCCCTCGGCTTGTTCAAACTTGACGGCATCGCCCCGGCTCCCCGCGGCGTCCCCCAGATCGAAGTGACCTTTGACATCGATGCCAACGGTATCCTCAATGTCACCGCTAAAGATCTCGGCACCGGGAAAGAGCAGAAAATCACCATCACCGCTTCCAGCGGACTTTCCGAAGAGGAAATCGAAAAGATGGTCAATGAAGCCAAAGCTCACGAAGCCGATGATAAGGCCGCCAAAGAAAAAGTGGAAGTTCACAACCACGCCGATTCCATGATCTATCAGTTGGAAAAACAACTTAAAGAACACGGCGATAAAGTCCCCGCCGAAACCAAAGCCGCGCTGGAAGACAAAATCGCCAAACTGAAAAAAGATCTGGAAGCCGACAATACCGACGCCCTTAAAGCCGGTATGAAAGAGATCGAAGAACTCGCTATGAAAATGGGCGAAGCCATCTACTCCCAACAGGCAGATCAGCAGTCCGCCGGTACTCCGCCGCCGCCGCAGAATAACGCCCAGAACAAAGGCAATGATGATATCGTCGATGCCGAAGTCGTCGAATAATAAAAACGTTTTTCACAACAGTACCGTCCGGTCGGGGAGACCGGACGGCACACTCAATATAAATTCAAGGAGAAAAAACAATGGCTAATGTCAATGTCAAACCGTTGGGTGACCGCGTCCTGCTGGAACTCAAAGAAAACACCGAAGAGATGAAAGGCGGCATCCTCATCCCCGATACCGCTAAAGAAAAACCCCAGGAATACGTCGTCGTCGCTCTGGGTACCGGCAAAAATGATGACAAAGGCAACAAGATCCCCTTTGATGTCAAAGTCGGCGATATCGTGCTGACCAGCCGTTACGGCGGTACCGAAGTCAAAGTCGACGGCAAAGAATACAAAGTCGTCAATCAGGAAGATATCCTCGCCATCGTCGGCTGAAGGATTTTCAAATCAATAAAATATCTATAATGGAGAATATTCATCATGGCTAAACAACTCGTTTTTTCCGATGAAGCCCGCCGCGGCATCCTCGAAGGCGTCACTTTGCTCGCCAAAGCCGTCAAAGCCACCCTCGGCCCCAAAGGCCGCAATGTCGTGATCGACAAAAAATTCGGCGCCCCCGCCATCACCAAAGACGGCGTTTCCGTCGCTAAAGAAATCGAACTCAAAGACCCGTATGCCAATATGGGCGCACGCATGGTCATCGAAGTCGCCAGCAAAACCAATGACGTCGCCGGTGACGGCACCACCACCGCTACCGTCCTCGCCGAAGCCATCTATCGCGAAGGCCTCAAAAACGTCACCGCCGGCAGCAACCCCATGGAACTGAAACGCGGTATCGAAAAAGCCGTCGAAGCCGTCGTCGCTGAACTCCAGAAAATGAGCACCAGCGTCAGCGATCAGATCGCCCAGGTCGCCACCATTTCCGCCAACGGAGATGCTACCATCGGCAACATCATCGCCGAAGCCATGGCTAAAGTCGGTCAGGAAGGCACCATCACCGTCGAAGAAGCAAAAACCCTCGAAACCACCCTCGATGTCGTCGAAGGTATGCAGTTCGACAAAGGATACCTCTCCCCCTACTTCGCCACCAATACCGAATCCATGGAAGCCGCTCTGGATGACGCCTATATCCTCATCCATGAGAAAAAAATCAGCAACCTCAACGATATGCTGCCCCTGCTTCAGGCCGTCGCCAAAGAAGGTAAACAGCTGCTCATCATCGCTGAAGATGTCGAAGGCGAAGCCCTCGCCACCCTCGTTATCAACAGCATGCGCGGTATCCTCAAAGTCTGCGCCGTCAAAGCCCCCGGTTTCGGCGACCGCCGCAAAGCCATGCTCCAGGATATCGCCATTCTTACCGGCGGTACCTGCATTTCCGAAGATCTCGGCTTGAAACTCGAAAATGTCACCACCGCACAGCTCGGTAAAGCCAAACGTATCACCGTCACCAAAGAAAGCACCACCATCGTCGAAGGTTACGGCGCTAAAGATGCTATCATGGGACGTATCGCCCAGATCCGCCGCGAAATCGACGAGACCAGCAGCGATTACGACCGCGAAAAATTGCAGGAACGCCTCGCCAAACTTGCCGGCGGTGTCGCCGTCATCAATGTCGGTGCCGCCACCGAAGTCGAAATGAAAGAGAAAAAAGACCGCGTCGATGATGCCCTCCACGCCACCCGCGCCGCCGTCGAAGAAGGTATCGTCGCCGGAGGCGGTGTCGCTCTCGTCCGCGCCGCTAAAGCTGTCGCAGCCCTCAATCTCGATGGCGATGAAGCTACCGGTGCCGCTATCGTCGCCCGCGCCGTCGAAGAACCCCTCCGTCAGCTCGCCACCAACGGCGGCTATGAAGGCAGTGTCGTCGTCCAGCGCGTCAAAGAAGGTAAAGACAGCGAAGGATTCAACGTTGCTACCGGCGAATATGTCGATATGCTCAAAGCCGGCATCCTCGACCCCGCCAAAGTTACCCGCTCCGCCCTTCAGAACGCCGCTTCCGTCGCCAGCTTGATGCTGACCACCGAATGTCTCATCACTGACATCAAGGAAGAAAAAGAACCCGCTATGCCCCAACCCGGCATGGGCGGCATGGGCGGCATGATGTGATACTTTCTTTTCACGAGAAAAGAAAGTATCCAAAGAAAAGCGAAAAGTCGCGGCGGCTCCGCTCGCCTTGGTCGAGCGGGCGGGCAAGCCGCCCTTAACGGGGGCTCTGCCCCCGTACCCCCGAACGTTGGTTAAAAAAACCGGCGTACGGGGTTTTTATTTCACGGGAAAAGAAAGTATCCAAAGAAAAGCGAAAAGTCGCGGCGGCTCCGCTCGCTTGCGGTGAATACAGTGCGAGGTAAGGTCGCCGTTAAACCGGGGCAACAGTGAAGGAGTGCAGCATACCTGCATGACTGAACTGTTGCCG
>SUWL01000058.1 GCA_015061495.1 Lentisphaerota bacterium | reverse complement strand
ATTGTGCAGTCAGGCGGAGAAGCAAAACAAAGCATGCAATCCGTATATTCTGGAGCTGATTCGCGCTCATGCGGCAAAGTTGATGAAAAAACAACCGGTTTCTGAACAAAAAAGTCCATCGGATATAAAAAATAAAGGAGTAAAAAAGATGAATGACTTTTCGGCTGTACGCGAAAGACTTGATAAGCGGGAGAGCTTGCGAATAGTCCTTTTTGGGGCATCCAATACCGACCGCTATATGGCAGGCACCCACTGGGGCGATGTGCTGCATCTGGGTTTGCGTTATACCTATTTCAAACCGGTATGGGTCATCAATTCCGGTGCAGTCGGCAACAACACCCGCGAAGCACTTGCCCGTTTTGACCGGGATGTGAAATCATTTTCCCCGGATGTGGTGATCATCACGCTGGGCGGCAATGATTGCGACACCACCCCGGGCAAATTCGTTCCGGAAGCGGAGTACCGGGCAAATCTGCGGGAAATCGCCAGACGGGTGGAAGAGTGCGGAGCTTTGCCGGTGTTTCAAACCTATTACAAAATGGATATCCCCGCAATGGAACCGGAGCGTGCAAAAGGTTTCCTTAAAAATATGGATATCGTGCGCGAAGAGGCGGCAAAAAACAACTGGCCGCTGATCGATCAGTACAAACTTTTTGATCAGCTTGACGAAGATACTTTCCGTTATAAATATATGCTCAACGCCATGCATGTCAATGAGCAAGGCAACATCCTCATCGGCTTTGAGGTCTTGCGGCACTTCGGTTTGAATATCGACCGGATGCGCAATCCTGAACCACTGCTGGTCGTAATGAAAAAACACCGTGAACTGATAAAACAAATGGAGAATAAAAAAAATGAGTGAAAAATTTTCTGCAATCGATACCCACGCTCATTTGTGGAAAGAGCCAAACTTCAAGTATCTGGATCAAATCGCAGAAGATGGCATCATCAAACAGGTTTGGATCCAAACCCATGAATGCCACAAAGTTACCGACAATTATCGCAGTGCGAACTGCAAAGAAGTATTGGAAACTGCCCGGAAATATCCCGGCTTTATTCTGCCATTCGGTTATATCAACTGGAATAAAGGCGCTGAACAGATCGATCAGCTTAAAGAGGCGGGATTTTTCGGGTTGAAAGCGATCCGTCCGATCAAAAATTATGATGATGAGAGTTATTATCCCATTTATGAGCGGGCGGAACAGCTTAATATGCCGATCCTCTTTCATGTCGGCATCATTGCCAAACGCACCAGGGAACTGCTGACCGATCCGCACTATTCTCCCGGACCGATCCGGATGCGCCCGAGTATGCTGGATACGATCGCGGCAATCTTTCCAACGCTGAAAATAATTCAGGGACACATGGGAGTACCCTGGTGCAATGAGCTTTTTGAATCTTTGTGGTATTATCCCAATGTCTACTGCAGTATCAACGGGCTGATCGACTGGAAATGGCTGATTGAAAACCTCGATCGCCGCAGTGAACTGGATGTGCCTTTCCATCAAAAAGTAATGTGGGCAACGGACACTTATTACGGTTTGGTAAAACCGGACAGGATCTACCGCAATCTGAATTTTATGCGGGATTTCTATCATTATGCCGGTCAGACTTATCAATGGGGTAAACATGGTGATGACTGTCTGTACAACAATGCCGTAAGATTCCGGGACGAAGATTTTTTCAATTGAATTGATCTCCCCGGTATGGCAACCTTTCCGGAACAGTGAAATCTATTTTCAGTTCCGGGAAGGTTTTCTGTAAATCCCCGATGAATGATGACCGGCAGATAATTATATAATATTGCTTCATTAGCATGATTTTTGAATATTTCACCATTTTCAGTCAAAAAAAAGTAGTTTTGGTCTATTGACATTGATCACTTGCGGAGCTATATTATTACCAGTTCCCGATAAATGTGTATGATGTTGTATTTCAAAAAACAAAGGAGACAATGAAGATGTATTTACTTTCCTGCAGGAAAGTAAACCGGAACCGGTTTACTTTCCTGCAGGAAAGTAAACCGGAACCGGTTTACGCTGATTGAACTGCTCGTCGTGATCGCAATTATCGCCATTCTGGCGGCGATCCTGCTGCCGGCTCTTAACTCCGCCCGTGAACGCGGACGCACAGCCAGCTGTATCAACAATCTCAAACAATTCGGTACCGCTTTTGTGGAATATGCAGGAGCCTGTGAGGATCGGGTTCCGCCGCACTTTTTCAGCAGTTCAACCTATCAAAGCGAATGGAACTGGGGATATGCCCTGGCGAAAAACGGTTTTCTGCCCGCTTCACAAGTCTATTTCTGTCCCTCGGTGCGCACTGACCGGGCGGCTTCTCTGCCGGAACGTACCAATGATAATATCATCGGCTATCCCAATGCAATACATTGCTATACTTACACCAGTTACGGATATAATGCTTCTCTGGGCACGGCCGCACTTGAGGGGTTGAAGTTTGTCCGCATCGTCAATCCGTCCAATAAATTCATCATTGCCGACACCTGGTCGGAAAATAAAAATTCACCCCACTTCTGGATCATTAAAGCATTCAATGCCGACGGGCATGCGGATGACCGCCACAGCGGAGCAGCCAATATCCTCTGGATCGACGGACACGTTTCGGCAATGAAAGATACCAAAAATACCTTCCACGGCAAAGATTACTATTTTGAACCTCTCATTGCAGGTACACTTTGATGAAACGTCTGCTCTTTGTCCTGTTTTCAGCGGCTCTTTGTTCGGTATCTGCACTGGAATACTCCCGGACGGATGAAATCCAGACATTCCGTCCGGGCAACCGCAGCAAAGTCGCGGAAAACACCATCTTTTTCCCGGAATTTCAATTCATGTACGGGCTCTTTCAGAACTATCTGCACAAATGGATCGACCGGCCGCTTTTCTTTGACCGGGACACCCGCTATCCGGATGGAACTTTTGCTTACGTCACCGGGAAAAGTTTTCTCAAAGAGGCTGAAATCGTCAAATCATACGGTTTCAATGGTTTGGGCAGCCTTGCCAATATCGCCGGAGGCGCACTCTACCGGGATACCGATCAATTCGCCGTAAAAGCCGGAAAACTCCCGGTCGCCGAAGTGGTGCAATACGGTTATGACGGTAATTACAAAAATCTCAAAACCATTCTTGAAATCGCTTCAAAATCACCTTTTACCGCAAAAATCAACGGTAAGATCCTCGTTCCCACCTACAATGTTTTTTATTCCAACGTAAAAAATATCCAACCGATGCTTGATCAGGCACGCAAAGATTTCCCCGGCGGCTTTTACCTGATGGCGCAGATGGATATCCGCCCGGCAGATGTCAAAAACTTTCTCCGGAACGGCAGCGTTCCCGACGAAGTCAAAGAACGTTACCGGCAGGAGATCCGTAATATCCTGACGGTGTTCGACGGCATCCAAATCAATCCGGCAATCAATTACACCGACACCGACGGCGAATATATGTGCCGTTTCGACACCTCTTTTTACCTGAAAGAGATCCTGCCGATGCTCAAAGCGGAATTGGCAAAACCGGAATTCAAGGGTAAACTGCTGGGCAATACCATCCTGCATGGTTACATCAACCACATGTCCGGAGTCAATCACGGAGAATTCGGTACCGCCCGCTTGCGCCACTCTCTGGAAGCCTCAACGCTGGGAAATCCGGATTATGTCCTCTTTTTTGAATGGAACGAAGTCAACGAAAACACCTGTTTTCAGCCGACCCTTTACAATTCGCTGGCACTGCAGCGGCTGATCCGGTATGCCATCGGGCAATTCAACGGCAACGCCCCTGCTCCCAATCCCGGCGATGATCCGGCTCTTCCCAATCTGGTATTTTCCAGCCGGGAAACCCTCAAATCCGGTGAGCCTTTGCAGTTTGAATTGATGAATATTCCTGACGGAAGCACCGGAAATTACACGGTTCAGGCGGTGATCAACGATCTTGACGGCAAAGAAATTTTCCGCTTTCCAACCGAATCCGTTGCCAAAGATCAATTCCGCACCATCACCTATACCATTCCTTCAGAACAATTCAAAGGACAGTACATTATCCGCCCTGCCCTGCAGATCTCTGAACACGGCAAAACAGTTCCGGTCAACAATCTGCATTATGTGCGCATCCATCCATCCGTCTGCAATGTCTACAAATCTGTCCGTCAGCCGCTGCGTGATCTGCTGACTCCGGATTCAGTGAATTTCAAGGTTGTTCCGGATAACAACGGCAAATTCGCCATTTCTGCAGAATTGCACTCATCCGAAGAACTTGCTTCGCTGGAAATACTTGATCTGGAAAGAGAAGTAACCGCTGCTGATCCCACAAATGAATTTGATTTCCGCAACAATATGATCGTATTTGGCACTTTCAGCATGCAGGGAGCCAAATATCAGCCGGTCTCATTTAAAGTCAGAAATTCAGAAAAATGGCAATTCCGGCCGTGGCATGCCGCCAATGTCAATTTTGCTTATCAATTCAAGCGTAACGGTGATACGGCTCAAGGCAGCACATTGGTCTGGTGTCAGCCGTGCAACTTCACGCTTTCCATCCCCCGGAGCGATATTCAAAATGCAGTCATCGAAGTCTCTGTCAACGGTAAAAAGGCGGAATTCAAAGCTGCAGATTTGGAAAAATACGGCAAAATGGCAGCTCTGGTGATCCCCGGAGAACGCATCCGGCTGGATTTGGAAAACTTTGCCAAACTCCCCGACATCCCACCGCAATTAAAGAGCAAACATGCCGCCATTTCTGCGCACTTGCCCAGTGCGGCAAAATATCCGGTCTATCAGCTGCGGGCAGTCACTGTAAACGGCAAAATCTACCGCAGTGCGCCGATCATGCCCCGCCGTCCGTCCGCACAGACCACGGTGGTAAATATTTTCTCCGAAACAGCCAAAAAAGTTGTTGCCGTCCCCTTGCTGACCGACCTGCTGCCGGTACTGAACTACCGCTTTGACCCCGCTCCCGGAGCGATGATCCGCAGCGGCAGTGATGAGCGTTTTGACGGACAGCTTGGCGGCGGATTCGTATACTGCGAACCATTCTGCAGCGGAGTACCTTTCCCAAAAGGCAAAACCTCCGCACCGGTATGGAAACACGAAAACGGCATTGATTATCTCCACTTCAACGGTGAAAATCAATACCTCAATTTGCCCGCAGAGAGTTTCCCCCGCGGTTCATTCACTGTAAAATTGTCCCTGCGTCCGGCAAAAACCGCCACGCCGATGGTGCTTTTCCGCCATTTTGACCGCTGGCTGGGGTCGGTCAGTGCTTATCTTAAGTATGACCGGCTCTACTTCGCCTTTGGAGACCGTGAACTTAAAACGCACACTTTCGCAACCAATCTCACCGTAACTCCCGGCAAATGGAATGAAGTGATCATTTCTTATGATTGCCAACACATCACCTTTTTGGTCAACGGTAAAAGCCGTTCATTTCCGCTGACAGCCAGAGCGTTGTATTTCAAGCCGTTCATTTTCGGCGGACATGATAAAATCGAATTCGGTATCGACCGTAAAATGACCTATTTCCACGGCGATTTGAAAGAACTCATCATCAAACACTTTGCAGAAAGGACTTCTAAATGAAACGTTTTTTACTCCTCCCGGCACTTTGTGCCGCACTTCAAATGTCGGCGGCGGAATCCTCCGCTCCGGCTGCTCCTGCTGACTTTATCCGGGGTGAACAGCTGCTCTCTGCTCAAAACGGCGTATTGACGATCAGCAAATCCAGCGATCTTTACTGTAAACAGCGTATGCCGATCGATCCAGCCAAACGTTACCGTTTGTCCGGTGAATTCCGGCAGACCGGAAACAGCGGCACCTGTATCGTCCGATTCGGTGTGATCCCTTCGACCAGCCAGCGGCAGATCATTCCGGCAAGTATCAATGTCCGTCCGGGAACTGAAACCGAATTGGTCGCAGACTGTTCTGCCAAAGACACGGTCATCAAGGTCAAAAATGCTGACAAGTGGAGTGCGACTCCGCTTGACCGGGTGGTATTCGATATCGATCCGAGCCCCGAAATGCGTGACCTGCCCAACTTCAATATCGCCAAATCCGCCATCAAGTCCATCGCTGCCAAAGGCTATCACTATGAAATCACGTTGACCGCTCCATGCGGCATGAATTTCGCCGCCGGAACTCCGGTAAGAATACACCGCATCGGCTGGATCGCCATGTTCTGCTGCGGTGCCAACAACAAACTTACCGGAGAATGGAAAAAATTGTCCCATACATTTGAAACCGGAACTGTCGCCGTTGACAATATTTTCCGCTGGTGGAGAGGTACTGAAATCGCCCAGATCTATCTGACATTCAGCATTCCTGCCGGACAGAAAGTTGAATTCCGCAACCTCCGCCTGGAAGAGATCGCCGAATAAATCATCTCTCTCATAGCAAAATCAGGGCTGCTGCCAAACCTCAAAACAGTTGGCAGCAGCCCTTTTACATAAACCGCAATCATCCCAAAAAAAGCGACCGTTATAAAACGGTCGCTTCGCATTTGCAACTCTTATTTGTTGCGCAATTCCGTGCGCCGGATCTTGCCGCTGGTCGTCTTGGGCAGACTGTCCACAAATTCGATCAAACGCGGATATTTGTACGGCGCAGTATGCGCTTTCACATAATCCTGGATCTCTTTTTTCAGCTCGTCCGACGGAGTCGTGTCTTTGGTCAGCATGATCCATGCTTTGATGACCTGTCCGCGCACCGGATCCGGCGCACCGGTAACGGCACACTCCAGCACATAGGGCAGTTCCATAATGACACTCTCAACCTCAAACGGTCCGATACGGTATCCGGAAGTTTTGATAACATCATCGCTTCTGCCGACATACCAGTAATAACCGTTTTCATCGCACCATGCCACATCTCCGGTGTGATAGTAACCGTCGTGCCATGCTTCGGCGGTGCGTTCCGGATCGTTGTTATAACCGCAGAAAAGCCCGGGGATCTCGCCGGTTTTATCCGCTTTGATGCAAATTTCACCGGTTTCTCCGGCGGCAACCGGATTGCAATCCGCATCCAGAAGTACGATCGGATACTGGGGACTGGGACGCCCCATTGAACCGGGCTGCGGAACAGTTCCGACCAGATTGCCCAGCGACATGGTCGTCTCCGTCTGCCCGAATGCTTCCATGATCTTCAAACCGGTCACATTGTAGAACTGATGGAAAACTTCCGGATTGAGCGCTTCACCGGCGGTTGCCGCATATTTGAGCGTCGAGAAGTCATACTTGCTCAAATCTTCCTTGATGAAAAAGCGGTACATCGTCGGCGGCGCACAGAACGTGGAAATATTGTGCTTCTTGAACATCGGCAGAATTTCATCCGCATGGAACCGGTCAAAGTCAAAGACAAAGACCTGCGCTTCGCAGAGCCACTGACCGTAATGCTTGCCCCATGCCGATTTGCCCCAGCCGGTATCACTGATGGTAAAATGCATCTCTCCGGGCTGGACATTGAGCCACCACCTGGCGGTCATGATATGACCGAGCGGATACGCATGGTCATGCAGTACCATTTTCGGATAGCCGGAAGTGCCGCTGGAGAAGAACATCAGCATCGGATCGGAAACCTTGTGATCCGCCGGACGGGGGAATTCTTTACTGAATCCTCCGATCGATGCATCGAAATCCAGCCAGTTGTCAACTTTACCGTTGACCGAAAGTTTCAATTCCACAGTCGGCGCATTTTTGCACGCTTCATTAACGGCATTGATCACCGCTTGTTCTGAAGTTGTCACGACCATTTTGACACCGGCACTCTGCAAACGGTACTCCACATCTTTGGCAAGCAGCTGATTCGGTGCCGGGATCGCCACTGCCCCGATACGGTGCAGGGCATTGATCACATACCAGTACTGATAGTGCCTTTTGAGGATCAGCAGTACCTTATCGCCTTTTTTGACTCCAAGCGAGGTAAAGTAATTCGCCGCCTGCTGGGAAAGTTCGGAAATTTCCCGGTACGTAAAATCACGCACCACACTCTGGTCCGCAGAGACATAACGCATCGCTTTGCCGGCAGGATGCTTTTTGGCAAGTTCATCCAATACGTCATAAGCGAAGTTGAAGTTTTCCGGGATATTGAACTTGACCGCAGTAAGCAGACCGTTTTCGTCAATGGTCTCATCCATGAACCGGTGGTAGATCAGATCACTTTTGTCATTGCTGCACAAATGGTTTTCCTGATGCACCGCCACCGGCAGCGTGGAATCGCCGGATTTCATCACCACCGCCAGAAAGGTGCAATCCTCTCCGCCGACAGCGACCATACCGTGCGGATGACGGCTGTCATAATAGACACTGTCTCCGGCTTCCAGAATTTCAACCTTGTCTTCCAGCTGAATTTTCAGTTTCCCGCTCAAAACATAGTCAAATTCCTGTCCGGCATGGGTGGAGAGATGGATTTGTGCATCTTCTCCGGTAAATGGTGCCCGCACCACAAATGGTTCTGCCATACGGTTTTTCATCTGTGATGCCTGATGAAAATACTCAAAATTCGGACTGCGGTCAACTTTGGTTCCTGAAATTTTACGGGTGAGCGTGTAAAAACTCAACCGCGGCGACTCGCCATTGATCAGCGCATTGAGATCCATTCCGAAACGTTCAGCTGTTTTAAGCAGAAATGAAAACGAACTGTCTGCCTCTCCATTCTCATGGAGCAGGTATTCAGCATCGGTAATGTTATGCAGATTCGCCATCTCACGAATGCTGATACCGAGCGCTTTGCGCGCTTCGCTAATTCGTTTGCCCGTGAGTTTAAGCTGTTCTGCCACATCCCTGCCGCCGAATACGTTGGACGGCACATTCTCCTGTTTTTCTGCCATTTTTCTGTTCCTTTATATTAACAACCAGTAACCATTACTGATTGTCTTGCATCTTTTTATAGTGTTGGTATTTTTTAGCCGCCTCTTCAGCGCCGCGGGCAAAGAAATTCTCCGCATTGTCCGGGAATGTCCGTTTCAGAGCCGCATATCTGGTCTCTCCGGCAAGGAAGTCCGTATATGAAGCTGTCGGCGCTTTGGAATCCAGCGTAAACGGCTTTTCCTTGGATGGATCGTAACGGTAAAGCGTCCAATATCCGGCTTCCACCGCCCGTTTCATCTCCTCCTGCGCACACCCCATGCCGCATTTCAGTCCGTGCGAAAGGCACGGCGTGTAAGCAACGATCACCGACGGACCATTGAATTCCTCCGCTTCACGGATCGCTTTGATCAACTGATTGGGATCAGCACCCATCGCCACTTGCGCCACATACACATTGCCGTAGGTCATAAAAATCGCCCCCAAATCCTTTTTGGGACTGTTTTTGCCACTGCTGGCGAACTGGGCCACCGCACCTATGGGCGTGGCTTTGGAAGATTGACCGCCGGTATTGCTGTAGACTTCGGTATCCACGATCAGGACATTGATATTTTCGCCGCTGGCAACCACATGATCCAAACCGCCGAATCCGATATCATACGCCCAACCGTCTCCGCCGAACATCCAGAAGGTCTTTTTCGCCAGCATATCCCGGTGTTTCAGGATCTCTGCGGCAAGCGGGATATCCATTTTTCCCAGAATTTCACACAACTTATCTCCGGCTTGACGCGACTGTTCAATATCGTCAAATCCTGCCAGGTACGCCCGGGCAGCATCGGCGGCTTCCGACGGAATATCCATGGTCAGCAATTCGGCGACCCGCATTTTGGCTTTATTGCGCTGCTGTTTGACCGATAATGCCATTCCCAGAGAAAATTCAGCGTTGTTCTCAAACAGCGAGTTGCTCCATGCCGGTCCCCTGCCCTCCCGGTTGGTGGTGTACGGAATCCCCGGCATCGGAGATCCCCACGCCTGGGAACAGCCGGTGGCATTGGCCCAGTAAACATGATCCCCGAAAAGCTGGGTGAGCAGTTTCGCATACGGCGTCTCTCCGCATCCGGCACATGCTGCCGAAAATTCCAGCAGCGGCTGACGGAACTGACTGCCTTTGATCGTCCAAACGTCAAAGACATCACCCTTTTCGCTCAAATTCAATGCATATTCCCATTTTTCGCTCTGGTTGCCGACCTCCCGGTAAGGTTTCATGGACAATGCCTTATCTTTGGCAAGACAGGCGTTGACACAGGCTCCGCAACCGGTACAATCGGCGAAACTGGTCTGCAAGGTGAAATACAATCCGGCTTTGCCGCGAACTTCCAGAGTGTCAAATCCGGCAGGTCTGGCGGCATTTTCAGCTTCATTGAGCAGATACGGACGGATCACCGCATGGGGACACACCAGCGCACAACGGTTGCACTGGATACATTTTGATGCATCCCACACCGGAACTTTTACTGCAATACCACGCTTTTCGTATGCCGTCAACCCCATATCGATCACGCCGTCTTCGTACCCCTTAAAGGCACTTACCGGCAAATCGTCACCTTTCTGCCGGTTGATGGGATCGGCGATATTTTTCACCACTGCCGGACGGTCATTTGCCGCCGCAGAAGTTTCATCCTCCGCAGTAAGCCATGCAACCGGGATCTCTATGCGTTTGAATGCCGTTGCTCCGGCATCGATCGCAGCACAATTCCGGGCCACGACCTCATCACCTTTGGCAAAATAGGTGCGTTTGGCGAGATCTTTCATGTAACTATCCGCGTCTGCCCCCGGTATAATATCGACCAGATGGAAAAATGCCGACTGCAGAACCAGATTGTAATGGTTGCCCAATCCCAATCCGGCAGCAATGGAAACGGCATCGATCGTATAAAGTTTCACCTCTTTTGCCGCCAGTTGACGTTTGGCTGCTGCCGGGATGAGTTTTTCCAGTCCGGCGGCATCCAGAGAAGTATTCAACAGCAAAGTACCGCCTTTTTTCAATTCACCTGCCACATCATACTGCCGGATATAAGTTTCATTATGACAGCCGATGAAATCGGCATATTTGACATAATAGGATGAACGGATCGGCCGGTCTCCGAAACGCAAATGGGATTTGGTCACGCCGAACGATTTTTTGGCATCATATTCAAAATACGCCTGCGCAAATTTTGATGTGTGCGCATTGATGATCTCCACGGTACTCTTATTCGCACCGACCGTACCATCCGATCCCAATCCCCAGAATTTGCAGCATACCTGCTTCTCATCATCCGGATAAATAACTCCGGCTGACGGCAGAGACAGAAAAGTGACGTCATCATCTATACCGATCGTGAAGTTACCATGCGGTTCATCAGAATTCAAGTGCCGGTACACCGCACAGATCTGACCGGGATCGACATCTTTACTGGACAAGCCGTAACGGCCGCCGATGACTTTGATATTTTTTCCGGAATTGGCAATCACGGTACAGACATCCTGATAGAGCGGTTCACCGGCACTGCCCATCTCTTTGCACCGGTCAAGCACGGCGATTTTGCGGACGGATGCCGGCAGAGCCGACAGGAATTTTTCAGCGGAAAACGGACGGAAAAGCCGCACTTGCAGGAAGCCGCACTTTTCACCTTGGGCATTGAGATAATCCACACTCTCTTTGACTGCTCCGGAAACAGAACCCATGGCGATAATGACATTTTCCGCATCTGCCGCACCATAATAGTCAAACAGGTGATAACTTCTGCCGGTCAAGGCGCTGATCCTGTCCATGTATTCCTGAACGATCCCGGGCAATTCATCGTAGAAACGGTTGTTGGCTTCACGCACCTGAAAGAAGATGTCGCCATTCTGTACCGTTGCCCGCAGCCGGGGATGTTCCGGATTCAATGCCTGCGCCCGGAATGCATCTACTGCATCATGATCCAGCAGTTTGGCAAAATCTTCATAGTTGATCGCTTCGACCTTGCTCATCTCGTGGGAAGTTCTGAAACCGTCAAAGAAGTGCAGAAACGGTATCCGTCCCTTTACCGCCGCCAGATGCGCTACCGGAGCCAGATCCATGATCTCCTGCGAACTGGCAGTGGAAAGCAGTGCGAAACCGGTTTGACGGCAGTTCATTACATCCGAATGATCTCCGAAAATCGACAGTGCGTGAGTTCCCACCGTCCGGGATGCGACATGCAGTACCCCCGGCAGACGTTCACCGGCAATACGGTGCATCACCGGGATCATCAGCAGCAACCCCTGGGAAGAGGTGAAAGTCGTGGACAATGCACCGGTTTCCAGCGAACCGTGGATCGCCCCCGCCGCACCGGCTTCAGACTCCATTTCAACCAGAGTAACACTCTGACCGAAAACATTTTTTCTGCCTTTGGCTGACCATGCATCAGTCTTGCCCGCCATGGGACTGGACGGAGTTATCGGATAAATTGCCGCAACTTCAGTAAAGGCATACGCAACATAGGCGCACGCCTCGTTGCCGTCCATGGTAACGAATGTCTTTGCTTTGCTCATAAAAGTCAAGGATCCTTTTTTTCAGTAGTGATCAATTGGCGACGATGCCTTCGACCTGGGCGATATTCAACCGCCGGGCGGCATCTTCACGCATTTTGTATTTGAGGATTTTTCCGGCGGCATTCTGCGGGAACGCCTCGACGAAGTCCACATAGCGGGGAACTTTATGTTTTGCCATATTCTGCCGCACATAGTCCTGCAATTCAGCGGCGGTCATCGTTTCTCCCGGCTTCAGGATCACTGCGGCAAGGATCTCCTCGCCCAGCTGCTTATCAGGAATACCGATGACCTGGACATCTTCAACTTTGCTGTGGGTGTAGATGAATTCTTCGATCTCTTTGGGGTAAATATTTTCACCGCCGCGGATGATCATATCTTTAAGTCTGCCGGTGATCTTGTAGTTGCCTTCCGGTGTGCGCAATGCAAGGTCTCCGGTATGCAGCCAGCCGTCAGCATCGATCGCCGCAGCCGTTTCACGCGGCATTTTGTAATAACCTTTCATCACATGATAACCGCGGGTGACAAATTCACCGATTTCGTTATCCGGCAGATCTTTACCGGTTTCCGGATCGATGATGCGGTTTTCGATCTCCGGCAAGTCCCGTCCGACTGTCGCCACCCGGTCTTCAATGGGGTCACTGGTGGTGGACATGGTACACCCGGGAGATGCTTCGGTCTGACCGTAAACGATGGTGATTTCGGTCATATTCATCTTGTTTATCACATCCTGCATCACCGAAATGGGACAGGGCGAACCCGCCATGATACCGGTACGCATACAGGAGAAATCGGTTTTGGGGAAGTCAGGATGCCCCAGCAGGGCAATGAACATCGTGGGAACCCCGTGGAAACAGGTGATCTTTTCCTGATTGATACATGCCAATGCCGGTTTGGCAGAAAAATAGGGCAGCGGCAGCAGTGTAGCTCCGTGAGTCATACTGGCAGTCATCGCCAATACCATGCCGAAACAGTGGAACATCGGCACCTCGATCATCATCCTGTCCGCCGTGGAAAGATCCATGCGGTCACCGATACATTTACCGTTGTTGACCACCCCGTAATGGGTAAGCATCACCCCTTTGGGGAAGCCGGTCGTGCCGGAAGTGTACTGCATGTTGCAGACATCGTGAATATCCACGGCATCGGCACGCCGCTGAAGCTCTTCAACCGGAACACTCTTTGCCCGGAGCAGCGCATCTTCCCAGGTGATCGCCCCTTTCTGCCGGTAGCCGACGGTGATCACATTGCGGAGGAACGGCAGGCGGCTGGCATGGAGCGGCGCACCGGAAACCGTATTTGCCAATTCCGGACAAAGTTGAGCGATAATACCGGAATAATCGGAATCCCGCCACCCTTTTTCCAGAATCAGAGTATGGGTATCGGACTGTTTGAGCAAATATTCAGCTTCGGCGATTTTATACGCCGTATTGACTGTGACCAGCACAGCTCCGATCTTGGTCGTCGCCCAGAAAGCGATATACCATTGCGGCAGATTGGTCATCCATACCGCAACATGGCTGCCCGGTTTCACGCCAAGTGCGATCAAACTGCGGGCAAACTGATCCACGTCATCCCGGAATTCCGAATATGTCCGGGTGTAATCAAGCGTAGTGTATTTGAATGCCAGATGATCCGGAAATTCCCGGACCATGGTATCCAATACCTGGGAAAAGGTTTTCTCGATCAGGGTTTCCTTTTTCCAGACATATTTACCGGTGCGGGCATTGTTGTCGTACAATACGGTGCGCATGCGCGCCAATTCATAACGGCTCATATAACTGATGAAGTGCGGAAAAATGATGTCGATGTCACTGACCTCATCCCAGACCGGATCCCATTCAATGGAAATAAAACCGTCGTAGTTGACCGAACGCAGAGCATTCATGATACTCTCGATCGGCAGAGACCCTTCACCGACCAGCGTGGGTTTATCGGCACTCTCGGAATCTTTCATGTGGACATGACGGACATAAGCACCCAGATTGCGGATGGTCTCTTCCGGAGCTTCACCGTGCATCCGGAAAGGATAGTGCAGATCCCATAATGCGGCAAGATGGTCGCTGATAAAGTTTTCAAAAACCTTTCTCAACTTTGCTGTATCGGCAAAAGCACCGACAGTTTCGATCAGCAGCACAGTATTGTTCTTTTCAGCAGCAGGCAATGCAGCAGAGAGGAACTTCCGCATGGCATCCATCACATTTTCCGCAGTGGAAACGGTCTTGATACGCACATACGGAGCGTGAAGTCTTTTGGCGGCATCCAGCACCATAACGAGTTCTTCAAGAGCGGCATCTTCAGCTTCGACCACATCTGCAACCAGGTCAATACAGGAGATCGCCAGACGTTTTTCCATCAACCTGCGATAGAGCGCAGTGATTTTTCCCGGTTCAGCCACATCAAAAACCGCATGGACATCGTGGATCTCGATTCCCTGAAACCGGTATTCATCAGCGATATCGATAAATTGGTCAAAACTGTAATTATTCCAACGGTTGGTAGAAAAGGAGAGTTTCATTCTCAATTATTCTCCTCGTAACAGATTTTGTTAAGTGCATCCACATAAGCACGGATACCGGCACCGATAACGTCGGTGGAGATACCTTTACCGGAATAGAGTTTGCCGTTGGAACGCAATCGGACGATACCGGAACCGACCGCTTCACGCCCCTCGGTAACAGCCGTGATCTGGAAATCATCCAGCTCAAAATGTCTGCCGATGATGTTCTCTATCGAACGGAATGCCGCATCGATCGGACCGTCGCCCATACTGAATCCCTGCACCTCTTCGCCGTTTTTCAGCAAAATAACATGTGCCATGGAAGTGATGACATTTCCGCTGTTGATAACAAAACTTTTGAGTGTATAAGTCGGCGGCACCTGCATTGCCACCGTAGCGACGATGGCATCGAGATCTTTGGCGCCCAACTCTTTTTTCCGGGAGATCCGTTTAAATTCGTCGAATACATTGGCAAGATCTTCTGCGGAGAGTTCATAACCGAGTTTCTTGACCGCTTCACCGATCGCCGCCATATCTTCGCTGGCGGCAAGTTTCCAGTCATCTCCGGCAGGGACTACGCGTTTGCCACCGGGAACGGCGGCAGAAACTTTACCGGAAACCAGAGATTCAACGGACTGGATGATCGAAGCGCACGCCGTACGGTTCAACGCGACAGAGATGCCCAGCGCATCACCTTTGGCTTTCAGAATATCAGCAACAGCTTTGAGTTCCAGTCTGCCGGGGACACCGATGGCGGTTTTGATCTGCTTGGCTCCGGCACGGACACAGGCGATCGCACAAGCCGTTGCCATGTGCAACTCATCGGAACACTCAATAGAAAGCACCACATCATCCAATTCCGGCACATCTTTTTTCAATCCGGAAATAAATTCGGACATTTCTCCCGGCAAAGTTGTTCCGGCTGAATCACACACCGTAATGATCTGCGCACCGGAAGCAATGGCACACCTTACCGCTTTAACCAGAAAATCGTGTTCGGCCCGGGTGGCATCGGCGAAAGAAACCTCGGTTTCAATGCCGTTTTCCCGGATACTGGCAGTGACCGCAGCGATCTTTTCCAGAACTGCATCGGGTTTTTTATGACAATGATATTCCATCTGCACCGCGGAAACCGGAGCGATGATGTTGATCCGCGGTTTGGCGGCTTTGCGAATGGCTTTGCAGCTCAAATCGACCAGCTCATCATCCAGCGGCACAGCACAGCTGATCGTGCATTTTTCAGTCAGCGGAGCAATAGTATGCAGAAAAAGCACATCAGATTTACCATTAAGCAGCGGAGCAGTCTCAATAACATCGACACACAATCGGTCGAGCTGTTTGACTATCTCGATTTTCTCCTTGAACCCAAGCGTACAACCGGTATTGTCACATACCCGCAATGTCGCATCGGCCACAGCTGCCTTTTTCATGATTAACTGACCTTTCTGACTTTTTCCGGACGAAACAATCCTTTCTCATTCGTCCACTGCGAAACCAAACACACCTCCGGCATCATCCGGAGAACTGAAAATCTTATAATATAATACAAAAATCAACAGTTTACAAGCAGCAAAAAACGCATAAAAAGAAAAAATATCAAACATTTCCGGACGTTTTTTGATTCCGCGATAAAATTATAACCGGCTCCCGGTTTTCCTCTCCTGAAAAAACAGAAACAAAAAAATCCCTTTCCGGCGGCTGGCATTCCGGCATCCTCATGAAAAGAAGTCAGAGAAGCTGCGGCGCAGTCATTATTTCCCGGATTTCAGCGCAGCAGTGAGGGCGATTTCCAGAATTTGCAATGTCCATTCCACATCGGCATCCGCCCGGTGCGCCTGCATGGAGTCGTCCGATTCCAGTTGAAAAACCGCCCGCAAACTCTGCAGTTTGTAGGAGGGCAATCCCGGATGGGTCGTTTTGATCAGCCGCAAGGTATCCAAAGTACGCCCCTGCCAGAGCGGCAAACCGGTACGTGCAAGACTTTCCTGCAGAAAACCCAAATCGAAACGGGCATTATGCGCAACTAAAGTGGAATCTTTGGCAAAATCCAGAAATTCCCTGCCGACCCGGGAAAAATTCGGAGCAGTCCCCACCATTTCATCGGTAATGTGGTGCACACACACCAGCTGGGACGGGATCTGTCTGCCCGGATTGACAAAGGAGTTGAACCGGGATATGAAACCGTCTTTGTCGATGCGCACCGCCCCGATCTGGATGATCCGGTCGTTGACCGGACTCATACCGGTAGTTTCCACATCAAAAACGGTAAATGGTCCAAGCTCAAAGTATTTCATTTCTCATAACCGTCGGGATGTTTCTGCTGCCACTTCCATGCAGATTCAATGATTTCCAGAGCGGATTCGTGTTTCGGCTGCCAGTTGAGCATTTTTTTGGCACGGCAGCTGTCGGCGATCAGCCGCGGAGGATCTCCGGCGCGGCGGGGAGCAACTTCGAAATTGACCTTTTTGCCGGTGACCTCTTCGGCAGCGGCAATGATCTCTTTGACCGAAAGCCCATTACCGGTCCCCAGATTGTAATGACCGCTTTCCGGAGCATAAAGCGCTTTTTCATGCGCCTGCGCCAAGTCCAGAATGTGGATATAATCCCGGATACAGCTGCCGTCCGGAGTATCGTAATCATCACCGAAGAGCATCAGTTT
>SUWL01000057.1 GCA_015061495.1 Lentisphaerota bacterium | reverse complement strand
TTGACTTCTACAATACGATGCGGCCACACCGGAAACTTCACAACCTCTCACCTGCTCAGTTTGAGGCAGCCTTTTTTGCCAAGGGGACAAATCAAACCGTCTAAATTTCTCGTTGGAAGGGTGGTCAAGGGTTCACGCTCGAATTTTTCCCAGAGAGAAAACTGCCGTGGATCGCCGATCTGGAAACGCTTTGGATATGGAGCCAGACGGTTTTCCGCTCAGAAATAAAAAACGGAATTTTGACCGGGGACAAATCCCTGTGTTCAAAATTCCGTTACCACTACAAATGGTCGGGGTGAGAGGATTTGAACCTCCGGCCTCTGCGTCCCGAACGCAGCGCTCTAGCCAGACTGAGCCACACCCCGACTGAATCGGAAAACTTCAACATCGTCTGAAGTTGTTATCATAATATAGCATCGTTTTCACCTTTTGCAAGCTGAAATTTAAAAATATGCAGATTTTTTTCCCGATCTGCAGCAATTTTTCTTCTTCGCCTTATCGATATCGGGCAAACACCTGTTCTTCATCCGGACAAAGCAAGGAGCCATCCGGATTGAATACATCGTGAAATGGCAATAACGGTTCACCTTTTTCTGCGCACCATCCCCAAGGGTAAGTTGTATTGCTTTTTCCTTTTACCAGTCCCCAGCATATCGCCGGACAACTGTATTTTTCGAATACCGGCAGACATCCGGCAAAAGTTGATCCGGTTGAACGAGCCATGAATTCAGTACAAATTACCGGACGCCCTTTGGCAAGGAAACGCATCACCCATAATCTTTCCGTCAAATAATCCGGCGGACCGTAGCAGTGAAAACTCACTACGTCGGATTCGTTGATCATGGTCCAATTCAACTCATCCATTGAATCTCCCCATACCCATACGCCTGCACTCAATGGCTGAACAGGGTGTTCCGCCCTCGCCCAGGCAAATACAGACTTCAGCAAATTCACTGTGGCTGTCCGTGGTAACGCATCCTTGATCAAATTATCTCCGGCAGTCCCGTTGCCCGGCTCATTGTAAAGATCCCACATCAATATTCTGCGATCTCCGGCGAAGTGGCGAACCACCGTCCGGATGTAACGCTCCAGACGCGGCAATTGCGACGGATCGGCAACGACCTTATTTCCCGGCGACTGCACCCAGCCGGAATTATGCACATAGGGAATCGGCTCCGGCTGCTTCCCCAGCCGGCACTCCTCTTGCCAGCAATCATCAAAGAATACAAATACCGTTTTTATCCCATGCGCGCTGGAAATTTCCAAATACTTTTCCATTCTGCTGATAAAACCCTTTTCGTCAGCATAAAAAACCAAATCATGCAGATACACTCTCATGATTTTCATCCCGATACCGGCGGCAAAACCCAATTCCCGGTCGATCAATTCCGGAGAAAAAGTATCCTCCTGCCACATTTCCAACTGGTTTATCGCATTGGAGGGATAAAAATTTGCGCCAAAACCCCATTTATCCAAGCCGTATTTTTTCCATGATCCAGACATTTACATCCCTTTCTGCAAAACTAATCGTATTCAAGTGTTTAATATACATCCGTTGCCGGAATTATGCAATACTCTTCCATACACAATTTGTTTTTTTGATTATTTTTCGAATTTCACATTGAATTACCCCTCAAGCTCGTATATATTAATGCTTGAAACATAAAACATTGCATAAAACAAATGAGGTTTACAATGGATTTTATAATAGAATGCCCCGTCTGCAGACAGAAAATGCAAGTCAAAGAAGAGTGGATCGGCAATAATATTACCTGCCCTACTTGTCAGGAAGAGATTTTTATTACTGCGCCGTCTTCGACAGCTTTCAAACCGCAACAACAAATCCCGATCCAGCCGGCACCTCTTCCCGAAATGCCCCGGACTTGCAAAGCGCCTCTCGTTTCCCGGGAAATTCTCAATGATCCTTTGCCAATTTTGGGAAAAGCCAGTTGCGTGTTGATGGCTTTACTGACTGCTATTGCATTGATCATCGGAATAAGTACCGGATTGAGAATCCGGAGTGCTGTTAATGAAGCAAAAGAGATCCAACAGCAGGAGACAGACGAATATGCAGAACTGAATAAACAGAGAATCGCATTATCCGGGCAATATTCGACAATGAATTACAGCGAATACAGACGGAAAATGGATGAGATAGATAAAAAAACAGATCAATGCGATGAAAAATACAGCGCTTTGCGGAAAGATCATCGTCAAAAATATGCAGAGTTACTTAATACAACCGGAACTGACTGGGAGTCATTTGTCACAACGTCTATTTTCGGAGGATTGCTGATTTTGATTTTCTGCGGTATCAACAACCGGTTGTTTCCGGTATGTGCAGCCTCAATCGCCACCACACCAAGCGTAGTGTCATCACTTTCTCTCATCCGCATCATCCAGTTGGTTTTTGTTGCCGTCAGCCTGGTATTTTTCTGGCTGGGATTCGCAATCGACAATTTTATAATATTTTACGTTTTCGCGGTCTGGATGGCTGCTGTCGCCGCCGCATTGTGCAAACCGGACCGTTTTGCAATAAAAGAAGAAAAACAAGCTTCCCCGGTGCAGGATATCGCAGCATGGATAACATTACCGCTTAAAGTATCCCTTTATCTGCTCCCGGTTTTCTTTGCATTAGGGGCATTATTTCTCATATACCTGCTCTGTAAAAATGCGCCGTTGGTTTCCGCGTTTTTTATCAGTGCGATTGCTGTTTCATTGCTTCCGTTGATAAATTATCTTTTTTATCTTACACAAGTATATTTTCTGGAAATAGGCAGTGCGATAGTGGCAATTCCGCAACTTTTGAAAAACAAAAAATAACTGCTTGAAAAAATAACAAAAAAACTCCGGTAAAAACATTTCGTTTTTTCGGAGTTTTTTATTTCACTTCATCGCTTGCCGAATACGGTAAAATTATTTACGCCACGTCTTAATTCCGGATTACTTGACGGTAAAAAGCTCAAGCGGACATACTGCGCCCGAATATTTCCCACACAGCGGAAATCGATCAGCAAATCCCGGTCATTACCTGTAAAATCCGAAGTTGCGATCAGTTTTCTTTCATCACCGCCGGCAAAAAATTCCAGCTTGTATTTCGCCGGTTCCGGCAAAACTCCTTTGCGGATGTCAACACCCTCTTCCGCCCAGATGATTTGAAAAGAGTGAATGTCAAACTCCTGCTGCAAATTTATTTCCAGCCATGGATATTCATCTGTGGTATCCGGCATCCACCAAGTGTGTGTACAGTCGTCAAATGCAAACCCCGGATAACAACAGCCAAAAGAACTGGATGCCAGAGCTTTTTTCAACACTGACACCGGAAGCACCCCGGCATCACCATCACGAACTGATTGCGGAACTGCGGTTATTTGCACATGCGCATCACCGTTTTGATCAAATTCGACCCGATCCATGCCGACGCGGCGCTCAAACATATGGATGCGTCGATTCAACACCGTATAAAACTGCCACACTGAATCATCCGGTCCGGTTGCCCAACAGCCGTGTCCGGTACCGCAAACCCGACCGTATTTTTCCAATGCGACCGGTGTTTTTTGCTTGATGAATGGTCCAAGCGGAGATTTACTGCGGCTGACACCAACCGTATACGCCCTGAATTGGGTGCCGCAACCGGAATATTGCAAATAATATTCACCGTTATGCTTGAACATCGATTCGCCTTCTATCCATGCCATATCAGAGTGTTCATTGAAGTCACCGAAACACTCAAAGCGGTTTTCCGGAGTGAAGTCCAACAGTTTTACCGGCTTGCCGATACCCTGCACCGGATTATCAGGATCAAGTTCGATGCCGTATATCCCCTGCCCTTCACCGCCGAAGTGCCAATAAGCATATAATTTACCGTCATCATCAGCAAACAGCATCGGATCAAGCCACTCCGGAGAGAGCGGTAAACCTTCGCCATCAACCGGTTCTCCAAGAGAGTGATATGGTCCTAACGGAGAAGGTGCGGTCAATATTTCCGTTTTGCCGGCGAAAGGCCAACTGCTGCTTAAAAGATACCGTCCTTTGCTCTTGGCAATCGTCGGAGCATACCCCAACTTTTCCTCATTGACAAATTCTATTTTCCGGTATTCCCAATGGGCAAGATCATCAGACACATAGGCATCACCCACGGATGGAAACATGTACCATTTGCCGTCATCATAAAGAACTTCCGGATCAGCCATTTCCCGGTAATCCCGCTGCGGTCCGGAATAGTTCCCTGCGGCTTTGGGATTGATCCCGATCCGTCCCGGTGCAAGAAATCCGATCGGATAATTTTCCAACGTTAATGGATTACACCATATATCAGTCGGTACAGATGTTGAATTTTTCATTGTCAGAGCCTCTACTTTCTTAAACTTTCCCGATTGTATTTACGATACTCCCGGGGAGATAAACCAAACTGTTCAGAAAATTTACGGGAAAAATAGTTTGAGTCATTAAAGCCGGATTGCCATGCTGCTGCCGAACAGGACATATCCGAAGAAGTCAGGATTTCTGCGGCATGCCGCAAGCGGATTTTCAGCAGATATTCGATCGGACTGCACCCGGAAACTTTATGAAACAAGCGGGTGAAATTACGCGGAGATGTATGCATGATCCTGGCAAGTTCGGCAACTGAATAATGGTGCGTGAAATTTTTCTCCATTTGGGAAATAACCTTATTCATTCTTTCGGCAAGCACCGTTCTGCCGTTGCCGCCGGCATCAGCAGTACAATTGCGGCAGATATTCAAAATCAACGTTGTCAGCAAAGTAAGCGATTCGACTTCAAACCCTTCTCTGCCATCATCAAGTACGGTTTGCAATATTTTGATCTGTCTGATCAATGCGGTCAGTACCGGCATATCAAGATGTATGCGACTTATGAAATTCTGATTTTTCCGCAATGCCGGTTCCACCCTGAAAATCATATTGTAACTGCCGATTTTGTGAAACAATCCCAATGGTAACGGCAGGTTGTCCTGATCGTACAGAATATTGTATACACAGAGGGAATCAATCCCGGAAATAAAACAGTGTTCATCTTTGCCCTGCAGAAGAAAAACATCACCGGCTGATACCGGATAATCGACTCCGTTTATCCGCTGAACCCCTGCTCCGGAAGCAATAACTGCCAGTTCCTGAAAATCATGGAAGTGGGAAACAAAAGTATAGTCCGGCTCTGACGGTTCATCCACATTCACCGGAACTACTGCAACCGGGAAGCCGGGATGTTTCAAAAAAATATTGATAGAGAGTTTTTTGCTGTTCATAATGTATTTAACATAGCATTGCCGATGGTGTTCGTCAAGGTGTATCAATAAAAATAAAATAAAAATAAAACATTTTGTCCGGATCGTTAAGATTTTTGTCTTTTATGTCAAGTTTTTTTTCTGATTCACGTGATACATTAATGCAGTGAGCAAAATAACAGGAGGTTATTGTTATGAAATTTGCGATCTTTATTTCCAACCGCACAACCTTTCCCCAGCATCTGGTAACTGCTGCTATCAATGAAGTTGCTGATGCCGTCAAAAAAAGCGGACACACGCCATTGATCCCTGCCGAAGGAGTTGCCGATGATGCCGCTGCATTGCGTTATGCCTCATACCTCAAAGAAAATCCGTGCGACGGAGTGCTGGCAGTTTTTCCTAATTTCGGAGATGAAGGGTCCTGCTTGACTGCTCTCCGGGATGCAGGAGTACCGATCCTTTTTGTCGCATATCCTGACAAACTTGATGAAATGGGTTCCGCGACCCGCCGGGATGCATTTTGCGGCAAATTCAGTGCGGTCAATCTTTTCCGTCAATGCCATGTGCCTTGCACTGTTCTTGAGCCGCACACCGTAGATCCTTCTTCAGCGGCTTTTCTGGAAAATCTGCACACCTTTGCCGCAGTATGCCGGGTGGCGAACGGAATGAAACGTTTGCGTACCGGCTCGATCGGCGCAAGATGTACGCCATTCAAAACAGTCCGTTTTGACGAAGTTGCTCTGGAAAAGTACGGCATTTCAAACGAAGCATTTGATCTGTCAGAATTATTCTCCTCTATCAGAGGTATGAAAGATAATGATGCCGAAGTTCTTGATAAAGCTCAATTTATTTCTGCTTACAGCTGCTGGCCGCAAAACAGCCGGGATGTGCAGCTCCGCATGGCGAAACTGACCGTGGCAGTTGAAAAAATGATCGAACGCTACCGTCTTGATCTGGTCACGCTGCGCTGTTGGATGGAACTGGAAGAGGAGTTGAAACTGTCTCCGTGCATGGTGCTTTCCATGCTCAATGACCGGCGGATCACTGCTAACTGCGAAGTCGATACGGTCAATGCCATAGCCATGCATGCCCTTGCGCTTGCCGCCGATGCTCCTGGCGCCTGTCTGGACTGGAACAACAATTATGGCGATGATCCGAATGCCTGTGTCCTGTTTCATTGCGGTCCGACAGCTGCTTCTCTGATGGAAAAAGAGACCAGGGTCGTCGATCACCCGATGTTTGCCCGGGCACTTGGATGCGGCAATGGTCTGGGATGCAACGAGGGCAGGATGAAGCCCGGCAAATTTACCTGGGCAACGGGGATGACCCGGGACGGGGAGTTGATCTTTACACTCGACAAAGGCGAATTCGGGACGGAGAAACTGCCGGATGACTTTTTCGGTTGCGGCGGCGTGGCGCACTTTGAAAACTTCCAAAGCAAACTGCGTACGTTGCTCCGTTATGGATTCCCGCACCACATGAGTATGAGTTACGGCGATAATTTCACCGCTGTGGAAGAGGCGTTTTACAGTTATCTCAACTATACAATGCTGACCTTTTAAATAAGCAAGACCATCGAAACCACCGGCACACACTGGTGGTTTCGATTATTGACGTTTAAGTATCAATGCTGTCCGGCTGGGCAGATAGAGAGAAATGACTTCGCCGAAGCGGCGTTCCATTGAAAAGTAACACTGCTCCTTTTGCCGGCGGCAAAAACCGCCGAAAGCTGCATCGTCACTGTCCAAAACAGTTTTATAACTGCCGCGCAGTACTTCCACTTCATAACCGGGATAAGAGTTCTCCGGATGAAAGTTGAAAAAGAACCAATATCCGTTACGTTCAAAAACGACCACTTTTCCCTGATTGTCGATCCGCACCGTCTGAACCGGAAAATCAAACCACTTCCCCTGCTCTGCAAGGCGGATTATTTCGCGGTCAAAGAGGGATAATTCGCCAAAGCGCAAGGCTGCATCTTTTTCCAGACTCCACTGACGCCGGGCATGATCAAAACTCCAGTCGTTGCCTTCCCGGGGGAGATCGATCCACTCCGGATGTCCGAATTCATTACCCATAAAATTCAAATAACCGTGTTTTGCCGCTGCCAGTGTTGATAAACGCATCATTTTATGTAATGCAACAGCCCGGTCGATAACAGCATTGTCGGCATTTTTATGCATATTGTAATATACTTCGGCATCCGCCATCCGGAAAAATGCACTTTGCCCGCCTACTATCGCCTGATCATGACACTCAACATAACTGATGCTCCGTTCATCATTTCTGCCATTGGTCAATTCACCGTAAAGTTGAAACATATCCCAGGATTCATCCGGAACGTCCAGCATTTTAAACCACATATCGGTCACCCCCATTGCCAGACGGTAATCAAATCCGACACCTTCGGCACAGGCAAGTCCGGGCATGCCGCTGACATCTTCAGCGATGGTTACAGCATTTTTATTTATCTTATGGATCAACTCATTTGCCAATGTCAAATAATTCAGTGCATCCGTATCCACGTTGCCGGAAAAATAATCAGCATAACCGGTAAAACAGCGATGCAATCCGTGATCCAGATAGATCATACTGGTAACGCCGTCAAAACGGAATCCATCGATATTGTACTCTTCCAGAAAAAATCTGCAATTGGAAAGCAAAAAATGCAATACTGCTTTTTTTCCGTAATCAAAACAAAGCGAATCCCATGCCTGATGTTCCCCTCTTGCTCCGGCATGGAAATATGTTTCACGACAGCCATCTATTTCAGCAAGCCCCTCTTCTACATTTTTTACAGCGTGGGAATGAACCAGATCGATAATCACTCTTAATCCGAGACGGTGCGCTTCATCCACCAGAAACTTGAACTCATCCGGGGTGCCGAAGCGGCTGGATACCGCAAAAAAGTTTGCCACATGGTAACCGAAACTGCCATAATAAGGATGCTCCATGATCCCCATAAGCTGAACCGTATTATAGCCTTTCCGGGCGATTTCCGGCAATATTACAGATGCGAATTCCAAATAAGTACCGACTTTCGGCTCCTCCTGTGCCATGCCGACATGAGCTTCATATATCAACGGTGATTTTTTATCCGGAACAGCATACTTGAAACGGTATGGATGTTCCGGGTTCCATATCACTGCAGAAAAAAGTTTGCTTTTTTCATCCTGAACGACATAACGGGCATAGGCCGGTATCCGCATCCCCTCTCCTCCCGGGTAACGGACAAACATTTTATAATGCATTCCATGCGAAAACTCTGAATCCGGGAAGCGCCGTTCCCAAATGCCGTCAGGACCTTTGCGTAAAGAAAAATTTTCACACAATTCCCAGTTTGAAAAATCCCCGGTCAATGTGATTTCCAACGCATGCGGTGCATACTCCCTGAACACCCACCCGTTATGGTCACGATGCAAACCGAAAAATTCATGCTCGCAGGATGCAGACTCCCAATCTGGAGAATCTTTCAGTTTTTCAGCATTCGCTCGTCTCTGCCGGATACAACAGGCATAGGGAGCCAGATATTCATCATCGGCAAGAGATGCCGGCAAGTTGTTTTTACGCACAAACTTCATCGGTCAATGACCAGCGGACGAGCCAGCATGGATTCATAGATGTTGATGTAAGATTGAGCGGTGACATTCAAATTGAACCGCTCTCCAGCCTCATTCATCACCCGGGAGATCACCTTGGTACGCCACTCTTCCGGACGGCGGTAAAAGCGCATTGCTTCATCAACACCCCACATCAGACCGCCATGATCATAATCCCGGAAAACGAAACCGTTGCCGCTTGTCCCGTCGTCAGACAGATGACTGACCGTGTCATGCAAACCGCCGGTATCATGTACGACCGGCAGACTTCCATAGTACTGGCATGCCATCTGCGGCAGACCGCAAGGCTCAAAACGTGACGGCATCAGCATAAAGTCGGATGCGGCAAAACCAAGATGCGACAATTCTTCGTCAAAATCACAAACCATCACCCGCTCGTAGAAGTTATGATATGCGATGATTTCCCGGAAAACCTTCTGATAAGAACCATTGGCGACGATCGCGATTTGCAGTCCGCTGTCCCAATAACGGTGGATTATCTCATAAAGCTGGTCAGCGAGCAGCTGACACCCTTTCTGCACCGGATCCAGCCGATGCGGCCAGAAGAAAAGCGGCGCGGACTGGTTGCACTTCAACCCGGTACGCGACTGAAAGGCTATTTTATTGATTTTCTTGGCTGTAGAACAATTGCAGCTGTCATATTTCACTTCCAGGAAATCATCATTCCGCGGATCGTTGCTCACATCCGGTGAATTCAAAATACCCTCGGCACAGCCGGCGTAGTATTTGCCGGAAATTTCCCGGCGGATATTTTCCGGGACAAAGTCATGGTGTCCATCAACTATTTCTTTGAGAAAAGTCGGACTGACCGTATTGATGAAGTGCGCGGCAAAAATACCGCTGGTAAGAAAATCGACCGGATTGCTTTCCCTGCTCTCTTCGTAGTTGTACGGCGGACGCTCATAATAGAGATTCTGCCAGAAAGGAGCAGCATCAATTCCCCGGTCTTCGATTTGGGCAAGTGTCCGTTTCTGGGTGTGGATATTATGCACAGTGAACAGGCATGGAATCCCCATCCGACGGGCTGCAGCCGGGATCAAACCGGTCATCCAGTCATTGCAGTGGATCAAATCCGGTTTTACTTGCGGGATGATGTTGTTGATAACTTCCCGTTGAAATGCCAGACTCTGCATGAATGTATCACCATCATAGGTGCTGTAGACTGAATCCCGATAGTAAAAGATCCGATCTTCGGCCAAATGAATGCGGCTGTTATGCAAGTTGCTCATATAAACCCGCAATTCATCATTGATCAGATTGCCTACATCAATATGAAACATCCGGCGGTAATGCGGCAGAGCGACATGGACATCTGCCCCCAGACGGTACAATGCACCGACCAGCGCGGCTGACACATCTGCCAACCCTCCGGCCTTGGCACGCAGATATCCGCCCATAACACTCATTCCGGCGGGAAGCGAGGTTATTTCCGGAGTTACTACCAGAATTCGGGGATTATGCTTTCTACTCTTTCGCATTTTTCAGCTCCATTATGGTTATTTTGGCCAGCACATGAATCCCGGCACACTATTGTCCCAGGCACTTCCGGCAGCTTTGATCCGGGCGGTAAGACCGAATCTGCCGGCGATACAGCACTCAACTTCTCCACCGTACAGATAATTGCCGTTGCCACGGTCTTCCAGCATCCGCAGCGGAGTGGAAGTGCTGTCGATAATTTCATTGTGGGCATTGGCACTGCCGCTGTATGCATCGACTTCCACTTCATCTGGACGCAGATTCCCGAGGTAAACTTCCACAGTGAGAGCGATCTTGTCCCCGATATGGAGATTATTCAATGTACCTTTGACTGCAGGGTTGTTGATATGCAGCACTCCGCTGTCGAAGTTTTCGACCAGATGTTTTTTATCTTCAACCAATTTTTCAGCTTCAGCGGCATTATTGGCGGTAAGAGAACGGAAGGCCTCCATTGCTGGAGTATAATACTTGCGGTTATAATCTCCGACCATGCGGGCACTTGAAAAAAATCCCAAACCGGTGGCGATCGAAGATTTCATTCTGGCGATCCAGCGTTTTGGCAGATCACCGCCCTGACGCTCATAGAAACACGGAATGATCTCATTTTCCAACAGATTAAATAGCTGCTGACTCTCGAAATTATCCCGGTCTTCATCGGCGGTGTAGTAATCATTGCCTTCGATCGCCCAACCGTTTTCACCGTTGTAGGCTTCTGCCCACCAGCCATCAAGAATACTGCAGTTTATCACGCCGTTGATCGCGGCTTTCATACCGGAAGTGCCGCTGGCTTCCTGCGGACGTCTTGGCGTATTGAGCCAGACATCGACTCCCTGAACAAGATGCCTTGCCATGCCGATATCGTAGTTTTCCAGAAACAGCAGTTTATCCTGCACATTTTCCCGTTGAGCAAACTCAATAAGCTGCCGGATCAACTGTTTGCCGCCGTTATCTGCCGGATGTGCTTTGCCGGCAAAGATAAACTGTACCGGACGGCTCTTGTCTTTAAGCAGCGCCAGCAGACGGTTCTGGTCGCGCAGCAGCAGAGTTCCGCGTTTGTAAGTTGCGAAACGGCGGGCAAAACCGATCGTCAACACATCCGGCTGCAGCACCGGACGGCGTTTATCCACACCGAGTGAACCATCGATCATATAGCGGAAGTTGCGTTGTACCAGACGGCGGGCATAACGCACCAGACTCTGACGGCACAATTCATGGGCTGTCCACAATTCATCATCCGGGATGGCATCCAAATCAGCGACCAGCTGCACCATATCCGGATTATTCAGCCATTTGGAGTTGAGGTAACGCTCAAACAACCGGTTGTGTCTGGCAGAGATCCAGGAACTGATATGCACACCGTTGGTGATGTGCCCGATCGGAATTTCTGCACTCGAGCGTTCCGGCCAGAGATGTTTCCACATACTGCGGGCGACTTCACCATGCAGTTTACTTACTCCGTTGCTGTAATTTGCCGCCATACGCAAACCGAAAACCGTCATGGACATTTCCGCTGCGTGTCCGCGATCGGTGATCGGGATTCCCCAGCGGATGATCCGATCAAGGTCAAATTTGGCAGATGCCGCAAAAGGTGCGAGATAAGGTTTGACCAGATTGATGTCAAAAACTTCATTTCCGGCGGGAACCGGAGTGTGGGTGGTAAAAATATTTGATCTCCACACCACCTCCAATGCGACATTGGGATCATAATTGAGATCCTGCACCAGATGTTCCAGACGGGCGAGAGAAAGGAAGCCGGCGTGTCCTTCATTCATGTGACACACTTCCGGATCGAACCCCATTGCCAAAAGGGCTTTTACGCCGCCGATACCGAGCAAAAGTTCCTGATGCAGCCGCATGCGTTTATCTCCGCCGTAGAGCCGCCAGGTGACTTCCCGGAGATCGGGCGGATTCTGCGGCAGTTCGGTATCCAGCAGCAGCAGCGGCACATTTCCTACCCACAACACCCACACTGCCGCAAAAAGTTCTCTTTCCCCAAGGCGCATGGAAATTGTCACCGGTTCGCCCTGCGGATTGCAGCCGCGTTCGACCGGCAGATCGTGGATTTCAGAAACCGGGTAATGCTCCGTCTGCAGACCGGTGCGGTCAAGTACCTGACGGAAATATCCCTGCCGGTAAAGTAAACCGACTGCAACCAGCGGCAATTTCATATCGCTGGCAGCTTTCAAATGATCTCCGGCAAGCACCCCCAATCCACCGGAGAAAATCGGAATACTCTCATGAATACCATACTCCAGTGAAAAATACGCCACATTACGCTCTGACGGAGCGAGGACCGAATCCATTTGACGTTCAAATTCAGCCTGAACATTTTTCAAATTACGGATAAAACCGGCATCATGGACAAGCTCATCCAGACGTTTGGCAGGAATCATCCGGAGAAACATCTTGGCATTGCCTCCGACCTCCCGCCACAAATTCGGATCGATCCGCATGAACAATTCGATGGCGCAATGATGCCAGCACCACCAGATATTATTGGCAAGTTTTTCTAAAAACGCGAGTTCCGCCGGAATGCGCGGAGCGACATTATACAACTGAAGTTCCATATATTTTCCCTGTTTGAGTTATTTACTTGTGACGATCAATACACTGTTGAGTGAACCATATTCGTTAGGAACAAAATTTTCATTTGCCGAATCAGAACGCCATTCGCCATCCACCACGAATTTATAAAGGTATTCTCCGGGCGAAAGCATCAGACGGCAACGGTAATGCCCATCGTTATTTTTGTCCGTCATTTTTTTCAGCGGCTGCCAGTTATTAAACGATCCTGCGACGGCGACACATTTTCCCGGAGCATCGATGTATTCCAGATAAACCGCTCTGCGTGCCGGAGATGCAACTGTTTTTTTCATAATTATACCTCACTGAATTTATAAAAATATATCCGCTTCTTATAAATATAGACCGTTTATCTGTTTTTTCAAATAGCTTTACTTAAAAACTGAATATACCACTGGTCCAATCTTTGTCCCGGAACCGTTCGACTTCTCTCATGCCGACCTCATTGAATGCCGCACTGACTTTGTCAAAATCCCGATCAAGAATACCGGAAAGGACCAGCAATCCGTCCGGGGCTACCCAGCTGACGATATTGAAGCGGAAAGCGATCAACAAATGTCCCAGAATATTGGCACACACCAAATCGTATTTTCCTTCCCTGCCCTGCCAGTCTGCGGCATTGCCGACCTCAAAAGAGATCCTGTCTGCGACACTATTCAATTCGGCATTTTCCCGGGAAACTTCGACTGCTTCCGGATCAAAATCAAATGCATCGATATTTTCATATCCAAGCAACGCACCGGCTATTGCCAAAATCCCGGAACCGCATCCGGCATCCAGCAGATTTTTTTTCTTTCCGGCATAACGGTCGATACACTTCAAACAGTAATTGGTCGTTGCATGCTGTCCGGTCCCAAAACTCATTCCGGGATTGATATTCAGCACTTTCTGCCCAGGAAGAGGTTGATCCTCCAGCCATGACGGACGGATCAGCAGTTTTTCTGAAATTGCAATCGGCTTGAAATATTTTTTCCACGCCTCTGCCCATTCGCTTTTAGCTATGGTAAACATGCTCCCCATTCTCAATTCGACACCGAATGTCCGCCACTGCTCAAGAGCAGCGGTCAATTTTTCGATATTTTTCCTGCCGTCTTCCTCCGTGACAGCATAAACCGTGTGCCGGACAGTGCCGTTTTCCCGGTCAAAAAAACTGCTGAATTCAACCTCAAGAGCATTCAAAAGTTCGGATGCAGGCTCAAACTCGCCGCTGGGATCTTCAAGATCGACAGCATAAAGCAATTCGTCGCTCATAAAAAAACACCTTTCTGCAAAAAATCATGTTACGTATTATAAAATAGCATCAAAACTCAACTTTTTAAAGTTGCAGACATTGAAATATCCCTGTAAGAATGCTATTTTAACAGAAAACATTATTTTCGCAACCTTGGATAAAATTTGTTATGAATATTATTTCCGGCACTGCCCGCAACCTCGTTCTTGCGGAATTACCCGATAACGGGATCCGTCCGACCGCCATACGTGCCCGCAAGGCACTTTTTGACAGTTTGGGAGACTTCGCGGGGTGCGGAGTGCTCGATTTGTGTGCCGGATCAGGAGCTCTGGCTCTGGAAGCTGCCAGCCGTGGGGCTGCCTGGTGCGCCATGGTTGAAAAAGACCCGGCGCATCTGGAATGCATCCGGGAAAACTGCCGCCGTATTTCAGCAACAGGAACCACTGCAAAACTGCTGATAATGGAGTTTGATATATTCTGTTTCGATCGCTATCTGCCGCAGCTGCCGGAAAAACCGGCTCTAATTTTTGCCGACCCGCCCTACGATGTATCGGCTGATTTTTTCAAAAAACTTACCGATTCCCAATCTTTTGTCCGCGCCGTAAATGGAGCAAAACTCATTTGGGAAATTCCCGGGACACCTGGAGCCGCAGGAGAATTTATCAATGCCAAAAATTTGTATAACATACAATTCCGCCGTTTCGGAAGTACGGTATTTCTGACCGCAGAGATAGCCGGGGAGGAGAAGTGACAGATGGTCGCCAAAGTCTATTCTGCAACTGTGATCGGAGTCGATGCACATACCGTTGAGATCGAAGTGAATTCGACCGCCGTATCCACCCTCAGCATCAAAGAGAGCAGTATTTCGATAGTCGGCTTGCCGGATACAGCAGTCAAAGAAAGCCGGGATCGCATCTACTCTGCTTTTATCAACTCCGGGAAAATTCCGCCGCGCGGGTTCACCGTTGTCAATCTTGCTCCGGCTGATCTCAAAAAAGAAGGGGCGGCATTTGATCTGGGGATCGCCTTGGGGATGCTTGGTACTACCGGAAATCTCGACCTTGAACGTCTTGGCAGAATCGCCGTATTAGGAGAACTCGGACTGGATGGTTCAGTTCGTCCGGTGCGTGGAGTATTGCCGATCGCAGCAAAACTGGCAGCCGCAAATCAGGTTTCTGCCCTGCTCGTCCCCCAAGCGAATGCCAGAGAAGCGGCTCTTGCCGCAGGAACAACATTGCCGGTCTTTCCGGTCAGCACGCTTGAAGAAGCCATTGAACTGGTCAATCGTGGACACGGCACTCCATTCCGGGCATCTTTGCAACAGCTTAAAGATTGTACCCGTATCCATGATTTTGATGAAGTCAAAGGGCAGCTCGCCGCCAGACGGGCCTTGGAAATCGCCGCCGCCGGAGGGCATAACAGTTTACTGATCGGACCTCCGGGAACCGGAAAAAGCATGCTTGCCATGCGGCTTCCCGGCATTCTGCCGCCGATGACGCTGGAGGAAACCCTGGAAACCAGCCGCATTTACAGTGTAATGGGAATGCTTTCCGAAGATCGCCCGATGATGAATGTCCGCCCATTCCGTTCGCCGCATCATACGATTTCCGATGCCGGATTGATCGGCGGAGGCAGAGACCCGAAACCCGGAGAAATAAGTCTGGCTCATAACGGGGTGCTTTTTCTTGATGAACTCCCGGAATTCCGGCGCAACGTACTGGAAGTTTTGCGGCAGCCTCTTGAAGATGGCATCGTAACAGTTTCCCGGGCAGCCGGCAGTTACAATTTCCCGGCAAGATTCATGCTCTGCGCGGCGATGAATCCCTGTCCGTGCGGCAGAGGTGAAGTCGAATTGGGATGCAAATGCAAAGTTGAAGAAAAACGCCGTTATTTGAAAAAATTATCCGGACCATTGCTTGACCGCATCGATCTGCGGGTGCAAGTCCGGCAGCTTACCGAACAGGAATTGCTGAAAGCCCCGGACGGCGAATCAAGTGCTGTCATCCGGGAACGGGTTTGCCGGGCAAGAAAGATCCAACAGGATCGTTACGCCTCGAACGGTTTTTACAGCAACAGTCAACTTACGCCGAAAGCCCTCCAGCAGTATTGCGCACTTTCTGCGACCGGAGAAAAACTGCTAAAAGAGGCAATCAACCGTTTCAAGTTAAGTCCGCGGGCATATACCAGAATTCTGAAAGTTGCCCGCACTGTAGCCGATCTCGCAGGTTCCACGATGATTTCAGATGAACATCTTTTTGAGTCCATAAACTACCGCAAATCCGATCCGGAATGATTCTGACTGCATATTGTGCCGATCAAAAACATAAACAAACCTGCATTTGCGCCGCAAATGCAGGTTTGTAATGTAAAAACCGAAGTATTAAACTTACTTTTTGATCGGATTCTCTGCGTTTTTGACTTCTGCTGATTTCAGCTCCGCAGGTTTTGATTCGGTGCTTTTCACCGGAACAGATACGTTCTGAACGACCTGTTCTTTTTTCTCTGCCGCAATTTTCTCTATTGCCGCAATCCGTTCATTCTCTTTCCGGGCAAAGGAATAGATCATCATCGCCATGATCAGCAAAATAAAATATGTCCCGAAACAAATCCGCAAACTGAACTTCTTTTTGCGGATCAAAAGCACGCAGCGGATCAGCACATAGGCGGAAACCAATGCTTTGGCAAGGATGTATTTGGGCAGACATTCCTGATTGAAAAACGGCTGGATCCACAACAGGCAGAGCAGAGCCATCACACCGACACAAGTCCATGCGTTTTTGGCTTTCATCGGCATCAAAGGACGGCGCAGTGCTTTAGCACCGATATCATTACGGTAAAACATGCCGTCAAAAGAGATCTGCCGGACACCGTAATATGCCAACCGGATCGCACCGAGAATATGTCTGCCGGTCGCGCTTACTCCCAGCACCCTGCCGCCATTGGTGACAATTTCACCATTCTTTTCAGCAGTACCGCAGTGAAATACTACAGCACTGGTGTCTGCTGCCTCTTGCAGACCGCTGATAACTTTTCCTTTTTCATAATCGCCGGGATATCCTCCGGAAGCAATCACTACGGAAACTGCAGCATCTTTGCTCCACTCAAGTTTCGCATCAGCGAGTTTACCATCAACGGTCTTTTCCAGAACATCATACCAATCTCCGATAAAACGGCGCATCACCGGCTGAATTTCCGGGTCTCCGAAACGGACATTGAACTCCAAAACTTTCGGCTTGCCGTCATCAACCATGATCCCGCAGAAAATCACACCGCGAAAGTTGAGTTTTTCCTCGTTGATACCTTTCAGAAAAGGCTGAAGGATCTGGGTTTCGATCAATGCTTCGACCTCTTTGGTAACTACCGGAGCCGGAGAATAAGCTCCCATTCCAC
>SUWL01000056.1 GCA_015061495.1 Lentisphaerota bacterium | reverse complement strand
CTGTCTGCTGGTCGGCGATCCCGGTACCGGTAAGACCCTGATGGCTAAAGCAGTTGCCTGTGAAGCCGGTGTACCGTTTTTCTCCATCAGCGGTTCAGACTTCGTGGAAATGTTCGTCGGTGTCGGCGCCAGCCGTGTCCGCGATATGTTTGAACAGGCCCGTAAAAATACTCCGTGCCTGATCTTTATCGACGAAATCGATGCCGTCGGCAGATCCCGCTTTTCCGGATGGGGAGGCGGCCATGATGAAAGAGAACAGACCCTCAACGCCATGCTGGTCGAAATGGACGGTCTGGAAAGCCGCAACGGTGTAATCGTTCTCGCAGCCACCAACCGCCCGGATGTACTCGATCCGGCCCTGCTCCGCCCCGGACGTTTTGACCGTCAGGTGGTCATGGATCTGCCGGATATCGCCGGCAGGAAACAGATCCTTAACGTCCACATCAAAAAAATCAAAACCGCCGCGGATATCGACTTGGATGTCATTGCCAGAACCACTCCGGGATTCAGCGGTGCCGATCTTGCCAATCTCTGCAATGAAGCTGCTCTGCTCGCCGCACGCAGAAACAAAGAAGAGGTTTCGCAGGATGATCTGGAAGAGGCACGTGATAAAGTCAGTTACGGTACTGAACGCAGAAGCCGCAAAATCAACGACCGGGAGCGTACTTTGACCGCTTACCATGAAGCCGGTCACACCCTGGTTGCTCTCTATAATGAGTATTGTGTGCCGGTTCATAAAGTTACCATCGTTCCACGCGGACAGTCGGCGCTCGGTGCGACCTTTATGATGCCTAAAGAAGACACCTACACCAAGAGCAAACTGGAATTGAAAGCGATGATGGCAATGTCTCTGGGCGGCAGAGCTGCTGAAGAGATCGTTTTCGGGGACATCACCACCGGCGCCGCCGCAGATATCCAGCACTTGACCGATATTGCCCGCAAAATGGTCTGCCAATTCGGAATGAGCGAAAAACTCGGTCCGGTCAAGATGGGAGATTTCACCAACCACCCGCACATGCGGATTGATGGTCTTCCGCCGGACGGCATTTCCAACGAAACCGAACGGGAAATTGATCTGGAAGTCCGCGCGCTGATCAGTGAGGCTTACGAAAACGCTAAAAACTGCCTCACTGAACACCGCGATCAGTTGGAGAAACTTTCCAATGCGCTGTTGGATAAAGAGACTCTTTCCATTGCCGAAATCAACACTTTGCTGGGCTTGACAGAGACAGTGCCTGACAGCGCAGAGCAAAACGATCCGGCTGACGACAGCAGCAGTGACCATGCCGATGCCTGACGGGATGCTCCGGGTGGACAGTGACGGAACAGTTTTGCTGAAACTGCGTGTCCACCCCGGTGCAAAAAGAAGTGCCGTCAACGGCGTATTCGGCAATGCTCTGAAAATTGATCTGCAAGCACCTCCGGTCGACGGTAAAGCCAATGCCGCATTGATCAAATTCCTTGCAGATAAACTGCAGTTGCCCAAAGCCGCCGTTTCGGTAAAATCCGGAGAATGCAGCCGGGATAAAGTCATAAAAATATCAGGTGCAGTTCCTGATCAGATAGTACAAACATTGAATATCGAGTGTTAAAAATGTATCGTAAAGCCATCATCTTTCTGCCAGACGGTATGGCAGATGACCAGTTGCCGGAATTAAACGGCAAAACCCCTCTTGAATATGCTCACACCCCGGCAATGGATGCCATTGCCGCCAGAGGAGCCAGCGGGACATTCCGCACTTTGCCGCCGGGACTGCCGACCAGTTCAGATGTTGCCAATATGTCGGTGTTGGGGTTCCAGCCGGAGCTCAACTATCCCGGACGCGGTCCGATCGAGGCTGCCAGTCAGGGAATCGCACTTGCGGATGATGATGTTGCATGGAGATGCAATCTGGTATATGTTTCCGACGATGATGTTTTGCGCGATTACTCTGCCGGACATCTGGAAGATGCCGATTCTGCGATCCTGATGGAAGCTCTCAAAAAAGAATTTGATTCTGAAGATGTAACCTTCCATCACGGGGTCAGTTACCGTAATTTGCTGGTGCTTCACGGCAAGAAGTTTTCCGATAAAGTCGAATACCAGAAGCCGGATTCATCCCAGGATATCCCGGTTGCCGAATTGCGTTTAAAACCGCTGGATGACTCTCCGGAAGCGGCATATACGGTCAAGTTTCTGGAAGAACTCTCTGCTAAAGCGGCAAAATTTCTCGCCGCGCATCCGCTCAATGCCGGACGCCCCTCCCCTGCCAACTGGATTTGGCCGTGGAGTCCGGGATACCGTCCCAAAATGCAGCTTTTCAGCGAACGCTATGCCGGGCGTAAAGGAGCAGTCATCAGTGCAGTGGATGTGATCAAAGGTTTAGGCAAATGTACCGGGATGCAGGTGATCGATGTCCCCGGAGCAACCGGTTTTCTGGATACCAATTATGCCGGCAAAGTTTCCGCCGCCCTCCAGGCGATTGAAGAAAATGATCTGGTCTATGTCCATCTGGAAGCCATCGATGAGTGTTCCCACCTCGGTGATTTGCAATTGAAATTGCGCGCCATCGAAGAATTCGATGCCAATATCGTTGCCCCCATCATGGCGGCTTTACAGGATAAAGAGATCAATTTTGCCGTTTTGCCCGACCATCCGGTGCCGATCAAATTGCGCAAACACACCACAACTCCGGTGCCGCTGGCGATTTGCGGTCCGGCGGTCAAAGCTGATGAGATCACCGTTTTCAGCGAAACGCTTGCTCCGACCGGTTCTCTGGGATTGCTGCAAAAAGAGGAACTCGTCCGCAAAGTGCTGGAGATATAATGCCCAAAGAGCGACCTTCTGCATTGACCAAAGCGATGAACCTGCTGGCAGTCCGTTCCTTAAGCGAAGCGGAACTGCTGGATAAACTGTTGCGGGCAGGATATTCAAAGGAAGAGAGCGAAAATGCAGCCGTCGAATGCATCAAACGGCATTATGTTGATGATGAACAACTTACCATTGACTGCGTAGACATCCTCCACCAGCGCAATCTCGGCGCCGGACAAATCCGGCTGAAACTGTCCCGGCGGGGATTTGATGCGGAAAAAATTTCCGAGCAGCTTGCCGAATCTCCGGAAGAAGAACTGGAAGCCGCCAAACGGGCAATGGCAGGGAAACTCCGGTTGCTGACCCGGGAAAACGACCCACGCAAAAAACGGGAAAAACTTTTCCGTTTCATGGCGGGAAGAGGCTTTGCGCCGTCGTTGATATTTAAGTTGATCGGGGAAGAGGAGGAACTGTAACCAGTTCACCATCTGATTACAGTCGATTTAATCCGGATTCCCGGCCGATCTTCAGATTACCTGACCAGAGATTCACGATCCCTTTTGTATTTGGTATCCTGCGGCATGGCACCTTTACCGGCATTGATCGCCTCATTGGCACCTTCCCGTACCGAAGAGGTGACCTGATTGACCTTTTTATGGATCTGTTTGTGGTTGTGCTGATAAAAATACCATCCGGCAACCGCGGCTATGATGATCACGATCAGCCAGAGCAATGCCCGTTTACCGGCACGTTTATTGCTTTCAGCAGAGGAACGGATAACTTCAACAGAACGTTTTCCTGCCTCAAGTCCTTTGCGATGGCAGTTCTCGGAACAGTAATCCGCTCCATCGGCATGCAAAACACATTCTGCGCACAAGGGTTTGCCGCAAGCGGCACATACGACAGCAGCCTCGCGGTCGGGATGCTTCAAACAGACCATGATCAACCTCCTTTTTTTATGCAGACAGGAAATGCTTTCCTGTATCTGCAAGTACTGTAGCATAAAAATGTTGTTTTGTCAAACGGTAAGCGTGGATTTCAAGAATAATTCCTTTAAAATTTTCACATTTCAGCCGATAGTAAAAAACGTATTGCAATGCTATATTATATGATGAGCAAAATCATTTTATTTTTAAAGGAGTATTAATGGATAAATTCTTTTTCCGTTGTTCATTCGGCAGAAACCTGTGGCAAAAACACGATTGGCTCTATGTCCGCAGCCCCCGCTGGCTGGATACCAGCAGCTGGGAACAGCATGAGGACGGCATCAGTAATGTGATCCCTGCTGATTTGAAAGTTGAAGATACCCAGATGGGTAGAGACCGTACCGGAGAAACCTACTTGAGCATGCTGCTCAAACACCCGGTACACGGCAACTGCCGGATCAACTGTACCTGTTCATTCGCTGACCGGATGGCTCCGCTGCTGGTATTGTCCCAGGAGCTATCCCCAGTCCACCACGACCATTTGGAAGTGGTAATGTATGACCGGGGAGTGAACTTGTGGCATCACTACTTCACCGACGGCAAGCCCTCATGGGAACTGCTTGGATACATGGATCTGGAACTGCAGCCGAAAACCAGATATAAACTGGAAGCAGAACTTTACCACACAACTAAAGGCGCATTCATCACCATGAGCTGTCAGGGACACTCATTCGGATGTAAAATCGGCAAGTGGCCAATGACATACTACACCGGTTTCACGGCCTGTGAAGGCAGAAACACCTTTTACGACTTTTCGCTTGCCTCGGGTATTGATACCCCGAATGTGATGCGGGAACGGACATCCGATTGAAACAGTCAACATCCTTCAAAAAACGGTTCATCGACGGTTGGTGACAGAAATACGCAAAAAGTATAAAAGACTGCGAAACGGAATTAAAAGCAGAATTGTATTTCTTCAGGAAGTGAAAACTTTCCCCCGGATGCATTCAATAAGTGGTTGGCTTGCAATGTTGCGACAAACCAAACGCGGACAAACGAAAATCATTATGACATTCTGTCTCAAAACATCGAAAAGGCGAAGAAAATTTATTTTCATACGCGGATGCTTGCTTTTTACAGGGATTGCGTAACGAAAATATGGTATCCGGGACGGGACTCGACGAGGCAAAGCCGAGTGCCGGAGCAAAGCGACGGCAACCCGCAAAAAGTGAGCAATCCCATTTTTGTAAAACAAAAATTCAAAGTAAAAAGAAAAAGCATCTGCGAAGAAAATTTATTTTCATAAGCGGATGCTTGCTTTTTACAGGGATTGCGTAACGAAAATATGGTATCCGGGACGGGACTCGACGAGGCAAAGCCGAGTGCCGGAGCAAAGCGACGGCAACCCACCAAAAGTGAGCAATCCCATTTTTGTAAAACAAAAATTCAAAGTAAAAAGAAAAAGCATCTGCGAAGAAAAGTTATTTTCATAAGCGGATGCTTGCTTTTTACAGGGATTGCGTAACGAAAATATGGTATCCGGGACGGGACTTGACGAGGCAAAGCCGAGTGCCGGAGCAAAGCGACGGCAACCCGCAAGAAGTGAGCAATCCCATTTTTGTAGAACAAAAATTCAAAGTAAAAAGAAAAAGCATCTGCGAAGAAAAGTTATTTTCATAAGCGGATGCTTGCTTTTTACAGGGATTGCGTAACGAAAATATGGTATCCGGGACGGGACTTGACGAGGCAAAGCCGAGTGCCGGAGCAAAGCGACGGCAACCCGCAAGAAGTGAGCAATCCCATTTTTGTAGAACAAAAATTCAAAGTAAAAAGAAAAAGCATCTGCGAAGAAAAGTTATTTTCATAAGCGGATGCTTGCTTTTTACAGGGATTGCGTAACGAAAATATGGTATCCGGGACGGGACTCGAACCCGTACGCCTTGCGGCACAAGATTTTAAGTCTCGTGTGTCTGCCATTTCACCACCCGGACGCCGTTACATAATATAACCTGCATTGAGTAAAAATGCAATAGTTCAAACAGATTTTTTCCTTTTTCGTCGCAGAATTGAAAAGAATTCCTTTAATTCCGGAGAACGGCAAAGCAGAGCCAATATCACAAAGGTGATTCCGAAAAGCGTACCGGTAACGCCGAGAATCAGCAAATCTGAAACAAACCGGGATGATATTGTAAAATATTTCCGCACATACGGGAGCAGCAGCCACACCCCTGCCCCGGCGAGTGCCGAAATTATTATAGAGCGGATCACACACAGCACTGTATGCTTTTTTATATTCAATCCATCATGGTAAAGATAGAGCAGCAGCAACGTATTGTTGGTGACCGATGAAATCACGGTAGCAAGTGCGATCCCTCCTTGCTGCAACGGAAACATCAATATCAAATTGCAAATCAGATTGACAAAAAATGCGACACAGGAAACTTTGAGCGGCCGTTTCATATCTTTGCGGGAATAAAACGCCGGTAAAATAACTTTCATCGAACAAAAAAACGGTATTCCCACGCCGTAAAAGATCGCGACCATCCTTGCCGCATCCAGATCCTGATAGGTATACTTGCCGCCAAGACAGATGACACTGATGATTTCCGGATGAAAAAAGACGACCGCCGCCGCCATCGGCGCACCGATAAACCAGACATGGCGCAAACTGAAATTCAACTGCGTCTGCATCGCATCCCAGTCATTGTCTGCCGCAGCATGGGTCATGGATGCCATTAATACCGCGCCCAGTGACACGGCAAACAGCCCGATCGGCAGATCGATGATCCGATCCACATAAGAGAGCGCAGGAACTGCCTGATCACCAAGGTAAATGGCAAACATCCTGTCCAGCAGAAAACTGAATTGCAGCACACCGTAACTTAAAAATCCAGGTCCGGCAAGTATCAGCACCTTTTTCACAAACGCGAACGATGCAAATGCCTGACGGCAGAAAAGCGGAAATCTGCCGCAGCTGTGAAGCATCCACAGCATCAGCAGCAACTGAACCGCCCCGGCGGCAGGAGTCAAAATCGCCAGCAGCGTAAGCAATTGTCCGGACGGCAAATCCAGCAAAATCCCCGTCAGCAGACCACCGATCATACAAAAGTTGAAAAGTAATGCCGTCAATGCCGGACGCACAAAAATCCCGGCGTAATTCAACACCGCTCCGATCACTCCGGTCAGGCATATAAAAAATGCATACGGCATAATCAGCGGCAGAAGATCACATACCCCCTGGATGCGGTCACTTTGCAAAAATCCGGAACCGTATTTCTCCGCCCAGTCACCGAAATACCACGCTCCTGCGGAAACAACGATAACAATACCAGCCAGAACCGCTCCCAGAAAACAGAGTATTTGCGCAAGCTGCATCCGGACAGTGTCAATGCCGCTTGTCCGTTCGTTTTCGGCAACGACCGGAGTAAGCGCCGTTCCCAGAGCCCCCTCCCCGAGCAAACGCCGGGAAAGATTGGGCAGCAGCAGCGTTATCGCCCAAATCGTCGCAACTGCGCCGCCGCCCAGAGCCATTGCTTCAAGTTTCACCCGTACCAAACCGGTGATCCGGCTGGCAAGAGTCGCCAATGACACACCGACACTGTTTTTCAACAGCTTGCCTTCATTACTCATGGGATGACCTCTCCAAGTGCGGCAAACGCTTCACGGTCGGCATTTTTCCCCGGATAGAAGGTGATTTCAGGAATCGCAGCCCCCGCCGGGCGAACACATTTACAGATCCGGGCAAGTAATTTTTCCGTAAGATAATTTCCCCCGGATGCATCAAATGAAATGCGCAATTTATCACATTCAAAAGGCATCGCCGCAGAAAACCGCTCCATCAATTCCAATGCGCCGGGTTCATGGGGATGCAAATCAACCAGTGTCCTGACCGGAATCATCAGGGAGTTGCGGAAACGGTAAAACCCCATTCCACCGGCAGCGGCACTACCGGGAACACGCAATTCCAATATAAGAGCAAGTGCATGTTTTTCAGTTATTCCGAAACAACTGCGGAGAATGCTGCTGATCTCACGCGCATAAGCCGGATCGGAAAATGCCGCTTCCCAATCTACGCCGAGGGTGATTTCAGAAGCACCAAGTTTGGCAAAGTTTTCACAACAACCGCTGAAAACCCGCAAAAAGTCAATCAAAATACTCTTTTTAGCATCGATCAGAGATGAGAGAGTGCGCGCTTCACTGCGCCCGGTAACCCGCTTGAAGCGACTCTTCCATGCGGCAGGAAGTTTGAAGTCAGACTGCTCCCGCAAGGTAGACGGCAGTTCCAGAAATGCGGCCTTTTTCAACTCCGGCAATTCTGCAAGCTGTCTCATCGAAGCGACCGTAATGCCATAGCGCAATTTCACAGGAATCCAGCCTCCAACAAAGTTTGCATGGTCACGCCGCCGGATGAGGACTGCTCACGCTCCTGAACTTCCATCATGCGCAAAATATAACGCCCGACCACGTCAAATTCCAAATTGACCATCATTCCCGGACGGCGATCCGCAAGCGCGGTATCTTTCAATGTCACCGGAATAAGCCGAACCGCAAACATCTTATCTGCTGCTTCAACGACCGTCAGTGAAACACCGTCAATGGCAATGCTCCCTTTGACCACCACCAGTTTGGCAAATTGCGGATCAAGTTCAACCGAAAATTTGAAGTCCCCATCCGCTGTGCGGGCACACTCCAACACTCTTGCCGCCGTATCCACATGCCCCTGAACGATGTGACCGCCGAGCCGGTCTCCGACCCGCAGTGCCCGTTCAAGATTCACCGGCGATCCAATCGGCAATGAACCAAGATTGGTCCGGCGCAAACTCTCTTCAAGAGTGTGAAATGTCAAATCACCGGCACGGTAATTTTCAAGCGTAAGACAGCAACCGTTTACCGCAATACTTTCGCCATAAACCGGTTCTGTTATCTCAAATTCCGGACGAATGACCAGTTTGCCGTTGCCGCGGGCACTTATTCTGCCCAAACCCTGAACCAACCCGGTGAACATGATCACATCCTCCGCAAAAAGCCGGTAATGATCAAATCATTTCCGCAAGTAAATGCTTGCATGCGCTGCAATTCAAGCGCATCACCCATATTTTCCGGAGCATCACCGCCAAGCACCGGGATGCTTTCCCTGCCGCCCAGAATTTTTGGCGCGACATGGAACTCGACAAAATCGACGGCATTGGCACGCACTGCCGCATTGGCAAGTTCTCCGCCGCCCTCGATCAACAATGTAGTAACACCTTCAGAACCAAGCTGCAGCAAATATTCATCCCACGCCTTTTCATCCGGAAGTGCGACAACTTCAGCATTGCCGTCGGGGAAATATTCTGCCAGTTCATCTTCATCGACCGTCGATGACACCACGATCCGCCGGGGCTGATTTTCCCAATTCTCCGGTTCACGCACCGTCAATTGCGGATGGTCCGCCCGCAACGTATTGCCGCCAATCATAATGGCATCCGCCAGACGGCGCAATTTCTGCACCCGGCGACGGGCATCGATCCCGGTGATCCATTTGGATTCACCATTGGCACAGGCGATCTTGCCATCCAGAGTCATCGCCATTTTCAAAATAACAAACGGTTTGCCGGAGGTTATCCAACGGAAAAAGTGCTTATTCAATTCCCAACACTCCGCAGTTTCCACACCGCAATCCACCTGAATACCGTGGGATCTCAAAATCTCTTCAGCTCTGCCGGCATGATTGGGATTGGGATCAACTGATCCGATCACCACCCGGGAAATACCGGCAGCAATGATCGCTTCTGTACACGGGGGCGTCCTGCCGTAAGTCGAACACGGCTCAAGCGTAACGTACAACGTCGCTCCCTTGACATCGTGCCCGTGGCGGCTCGCATCACTCAATGCATTGATCTCGGCATGCGCTTCACCGGCTTTATGATGAAATCCTCTGCCGATAACTTCGCCGTTTTTGACCAGCACAGCACCAACCATGGGATTGGGATTGGTCAATCCCCATCCCATACGCGCCAGCGCCAGGGCTTCAAGCATAAATTCTGAATCTGTACTCATCAATTCTCCTGATCAAAGAGCGCTTCCGCATAAAATTCCGGGTCAAACTCCTGCAAATCCTCCGGAGCTTCTCCAAAACCGGCAAAAAAGGTCGGCAATTCAAACTCTTCGTGAAGTGCAACCGCCATACCGCCGCGTCCGGTACCGTCCAGTTTCGTCAGTACCAAGCCGGTAACTCCGGCAGTTTTGCCAAATTCACGCGCCTGACTTAATACATTGGAACCAAGCGAACTGTCAACCGTCAACCAAACTTCATGCGGCGCACCGGGAAGCACTTTACCGATCGAACGGCGGATCTTGCTCAATTCCGCCATCAAATCCTGCTGATTCTGCTGACGTCCGGCTGTGTCGATAAGCAAAATATCTGCCTGGCGGGCTTTTGCCGCCATCGTCGCATCAAATGCCACACTCGCCGGATCTGCTCCGTGTTTGGCAGCAACGACCTGACAGCCGGTGCGTTCTCCCCACAACTGCAGCTGCTCAACTGCCGCCGCACGGAAGGTATCACAGGCACCGAGAATCACCTTTTTACCATCATTTTTCCATCTGGCGGCAAGTTTGCCGATCGTGGTAGTTTTACCGCTGCCGTTGACTCCGACCATCAAAATGACCAGAGGTTCATTTTCCGGAGCAGATGCAATTGCGCGCCCACCGCGTTTGAGGATCCGGCACACCTCCTCTTTGGCAACAGCGATCAAATCTGCATCGGTCGCAATTTTACCAAGTTCGTAGCGTTCGCGGATCTCATCAACGATTTTTTTCGCAGCCGCCACGCCGAAATCCGCGGCGATCAACATCGCTTCAAGATCATCAAAACTGGCGGCTCCTTGAGTTTTCACTCCGGAAAATACCGAACTGACCACCCGGGATATCCGGGTGGCACTCTTTTGCAGCCCTTTTTTGAATATTGAAAAAATTGACATATTATCTGCCATTGTTGCCGATGCCGGAATCCTTGACCGAATTCAGTACACCGTTGATAAAATTACCCGCTTCAACTCCGGAAAAATCTCTGGCTATACCAACTGCTTCATCAATGCTCACGACCGGCGGAACTTCCGGAAATTCAAGCATTTCAGCAATTGCCACGCGCATAATATTGCGATCGACCCCGGAGAGACGGTCAATATCCCAGTTGCGGCAGTGGGCAGTAATTATTTCATCGATCTTTTCCATATTGCATGCCACTGCCTCATAGATACGCACGGCATAATCTCTGGCACGCCGGGTGATACGGTTATCTTCCAGGGAAAATTCCTCTTTCACCGATTCCAGAAATATATCAAATGCCGCTGCACCGGGAAGTTCCTGCTTACTCTCGCAGGAAAACAGAAACTCCATCGCCAACTCTCTGCCCAATCTTTTGGAATGGGCAGGAGGCATTTCATCATTTGCAGTATTATGCATTTTTGATCGCCCGTGACAAATTGACCATTTCAATAGCGGCAATGGCAGCATCCACACCTTTATTGCCGGCTTTGACTCCACTGCGGTTGATCGCCTGTTCCAGATTATCGGCAGTGATCATGCCGTAGGTGACCGGAATACCGGATTCAAGTCCCAGCTGCGCCAAACCTTTGGCAACTTCGGAATTGATATAAGATGCGTGCGGAGTATCTCCCTGAATGACTACGCCCAATGCCACTATCGCATCGAATTCTTTGCGGTCAAGCATCTGCTTTACTGCAAATGGGATCTCATAAGAGCCCGGCACATACGCAACTGCCACATTTTCGGCACTGCCGCCATGACGGACAATGGCATCCATCGCTCCGGAAAGCAGACGGCTCACCAGAAAATCATTGAAACGCGCACACACGATTCCGATTTTGATACCGGCGGCATTCAAGTCGCCTTCAAAGATCTTTCCTGCGTTCTTTTCCATAATAAAATTCCTTTCAAAGTCAGGAGTTATCTCAACTCGATTTTCAACTCTGCCGCCAGTTTGGCACGGATCTTCTCCATCGCCGCATTGACCTCATTATCCGTCAATGTCCGTTCCCGGTTGCGGAAGCTCAAACTGTACGCCATGCTCTTTTTGTGCTGTTTTTTCAAATCTTCCCCGATGAAGATATCAAAGAGACGGACCGATTCAAAATTCGGCGCTTTGCATTTGCGGATAAAGTCGACAACTTCTCCGTTGGTCAGCGTTTCCGGTGCGACAAAAGCGATATCACGGGTTGTTCCGGGGAATTGAGCAAGTTCTTTGCAGCTCTTTTTCACATGGCTTGCGGCATTCAGCAGCGCAGAAACCTCGATCTGGGCAAAGAACACCGGCGCATTGCTCCGCCATGATGCGGCATGTTTGCCATTCAATTCGCCGAACATACCGGCGACTTTGCCTTCAAGCAGCAGCACCAGCGCATGACCATCACGGAAACGGCTGTCGGATTTTTCAGGAAACACAAAACGGTAATTGGAGATCGCCAGTTTTTCCAACAGCGTTTCCACCACACCTTTGATGTCATAGAAGTCGCACAGAGCTTCTCCGGCTGCGGAGAAAAGTTCCGGATGACGCTTACCGGTCATCAGAATCAGCAATTCATTGCGCTCTTCCGGAAATTTGGCAGGATTCTTGCAAAATGCTTTGTCAAGTTCAAACAGCCGCAGATCCCGGTTGCCGCGGGCGATATTTCTGCCGACAGTCCCAAGCATTTCACCGAGCAGTCCGGGACGCATCCAGCCGTTGTCCGGCGAAAGTGGATTGGACAATTCAATAAGGTCACTCTTGTCAAACCGGCTGTCGACCAGTGCCGATGCCGATCCGACAATACTGTAATGAACACACTCATCAAATCCCATACCGATGACCAGATCACGGATGCCGCGCAGCGGCGCATACGCATCTTCACTGTCCGGATGACAAACTTTGCCAGCGACCGGGATCATCGGGATCTTATCCAAACCATCCACGCGGGCAACCTCTTCGGCGAGGTCTGCTTCACGGGTCAGATCCAGACGGAAAAGCGGAGCGGTCACCTGACAGGATTCAGCGGTAATATTTTCAACTTTCAAATGAAGCTTCTGCAAAATATCCACGATCCGTTCGTTACTGACCGCAGTACCGATCAAAGCCCGGATCCTGTCAAAACGGCAGAAAATCACCGGTTCGGCCGGACGTGCCGCAGAAACTTCCATCGCTTTGCTGGCAATCTCTCCGCCGGCAGTCGCCAGAATCAACTGACATGCCCGGACAGATGCCAGTTCCGCCATATCAAAATCCACTCCGCGTTCATAACGGTAACTTGCATCAGTGGAAATACCCAGTGAGCGGCTTTCACTGCGGATGTGCGAGGATTTGAATACGGCACTTTCCAGCAGGATCTCCGTGGTTTTTTCAGTTACTCCGGAATATTCACCGCCCATGATACCAGCAAGTGCCATGGGCTTTTCCGCATCGGCGATCACCAGATGGTTTTCGGCAAGTTCCACTACTTTGCCATCCAGCAGCGTGATTTTTTCTCCGGCTTTGGCATTACGGGCGACGACCCGGTTACCGGCAAGCGTTGCCCGGTCAAAAGCATGGAGCGGCTGTCCAAGTTCAAGCATGACAAAGTTGGTCACATCCACAACATTGTTGATCGCCCGCAAGCCGACGCTTTCCAAACGTTCTTTAAGCCAATCCGGAGAAGGACCGATTTTCACATTTTTGATCACTCTGCCGATGTATCTGGGGCAGAGTTCCATATTTTCCACCGTCACCAGACCGGGAATTTCCGTATCACATGCCGGAATGGAAATTTCCGGCAGCTGCGCCGGCGTGGACAGCAGACAGGATACATCCCTCGCCACTCCCCACATGGAAAGACAATCCGGACGGTTGGGAGTAATTTCCAATTCAATGCGCGTATCACCGGGATAAAGTCTTGTCAGCGGCACACCAAGTTCAGTATCCGCCGGGAAGATCATCAATCCCTCATGGTCGTCAGAAATACCCAGCTCTTTCTCACTGCACATCATGCCGCAGGATTCCACGCCCCGGAGTTTGGAACGTTTGATTTTGAAATCCCCTTCTTCTGTATGAAATACCGTACCGATCTTTGCCAGCGGCACAATATTTCCGGCATCACAGTTGGGAGCGCCGCAGACGATCTGCAATTCTTCACTGCCGTCAGTTACTTTGCACACCGAAAGGTGATCGCTCTGCGGATGAACTTCACGGGACAGAATTTTTGCCGTGACCACGCCTTCAGGAACCGTAGAATTTTTCTCAACCTTTTCAACCTCGATCCCCGCCATGGTCAACTTATCGCAGAGATAGGCATCATCACAGTCAAGTTTGACGTAATCAGAGAGCCATTTTCTTGAAATATCCATTACCGCACCTCAAAATTGTTCCAGAAACCGGACATCATTGTCATACAAAAAGCGCAAATCCGGAATCCGGTAACGAAGCATCGCCAGCCGCTCCAGACCAAGACCGAAAGCGTAACCGCTCCAGACTTCCGGATCATAGCCGACATTTTTCAACACATTGGGATCAACCATCCCAGCTCCGGCAATTTCAATGTAGCCGGAATTTTTGCACACATTACAACCTTTGCCGCCGCAAACCACACAACTGAAATCATATTCGACACTCGGCTCGGTAAACGGGAAAAAGTGCGGACGCAAGCGGATTTTCACATCCTTACCAAACATTTCCCAGGCAAAGGTCTGCAAAACGCTTTTCAAATCCGCCATGGAAACATCTTTGTCGATGTACAACCCCTCGATCTGATGGAAGTTCATTCCATGAGTGGCATCCGGAGTGTCCCGACGGAAAACCCGGCCGGGAGCAACGATCCGAACCGGCGGTTCGTGAGTTTCCATGACCCGGATCTGTACCGGGCTGGTCTGGGAACGCAGAATCCTGCCATCGGGGAAGTAAAAGGTATCTTTAGGGTCACGGGACGGGTGGTCATCGGGCGTATTCAGCGCATCAAAGTTGTGATAAATGTCTTCAATTTCCGGACCATCTACCGCGACAAATCCCATCCGGCGGAAAACAGAAACACATTCGTCTGCCAACTGGGTTATCGGATGGCGGTGTCCGGGAGCAGATTTTCTGCCGGGCAGCGTCAGGTCGATCGCCTCTTTGTCAACTTTACCGGGGTTTCCGATCCGGGCGGCCGCCGCATCCAGAGCTGCCTGGATCCGGGTTCTGCCGGTATTGAATGCAGTACCGGTGGCTTTGCGTTCTTCCGGGGGAACTGTCCCCATTTTTTTGGACAATTCAGGAAACAATCCGTTGCGACCGAGGTACTCAATACGCAACGCCTCCAACGCAGCGGCATCACTTGCGGCAGCGGCTTTGCTCTCGGCATCACACGCGGCGCGATTTACCGCTTCAATAATTTCATTCATCTTTATCTTCCTCTGAAATCCCGCCGGTTCGACCAATTTTCCCGGCAAAAAAACAAAAAACAGCTTGAAAGTGGTGAAGAAGTCACCATTTCCAAGCTGTTGTGATCTTTATAACCAACCTCAGGCCTGGGTGACTTTCTCCACCAGAGCCTTAAACTCGGCCGGCGCGGTAACCGCGAGATCAGCGAGAACTTTGCGGTTAAGACCGATGTTGGCCTTTTTCAGACCGTTCATAAAGGTGCTGTAATTGACGTTCAGCGCACGGCAGGCGGCGTTGATACGCACGATCCACAGCTGACGGTACTGCTGTTTTTTCTGTTTGCGACCCTTGTAAGAGTGTACCAGCGCCTTATCCACTGCATCATAAGCAGTACGGATGTTTCTGCTGGAGTTACCGTAAAAACCTTTAGCACGGGCAAGCACCATTTTGCGGCGTTTGCGTGACTGAACAGCACAAGTAGTTCTGGACATATTCGCAGTCTCCTATTTAATGATTACAGACCATACGGCAACGCGACCTGGATACGGCGTTTCTCGGCATGAGAAACAGCACCATCCTGACGGAGACGACGACGGCGTTTGGCATTTTTGCTGCTCATAAGGTGACGTGCGCCCGCCTTGTTGTGGCGGAACTTACCGGTGCCGGTCTGTTTCAGACGCTTTGCGGCACATTTTCTGGTTTTGAGTTTCGGCATTGTTTACATCCTTTATTTTTGATGTTTATTCACCGGCGGGGTCAATGCTTTACCCCTGCCGATGCGGTACACTGTACCGGTACTTATCCTGCATAAGCAGGAAACTTCCTTAATTTTTAGAGGCGAAATTCACCGAAATATTTCTTCCGAGCAACTTCGGTTTGCCATCTGCTTCAGCATACGGAGCCAACGCTTCAGTGACCTTTTCCATAAGCTCAAAGGCCATGTCCTGATGCGCCATCTCTCTGCCGCGCAGCGCAAGTGTCACTTTAAGACGGAACTTCTTATCCAGGAAGTCGATCGCCTTGTTGATCTTCGTCTCATAATCATGCTGATCAATATTGATATGAAACTTGATCTCTTTGACTTTTTGCGCAGCGGTGTTCTTGCGCTGGGCTTTGAGATTTTTCTTCTGCTCATAGCACAGCTTGCCGAAATTCATGATCCTGACCACGGGCGGATTTGAAGTATCGGAAACCAATACAAGATCCTCCCCTGCCTCGGCAGCCAACTCCTTGGCTCTGGCATAGGCAACAACTCCCAGCTGACTTCCATCTGATCCGATCAGGCGCACCTGATCCAATTGGACGCTGCGATCATTGGGTTTCAACAACTTGGCGATAAGAACACCCTCCTCTCAAACGGCACTTTATTTCACCATATTTCCGGGAAACAGCTCCCACAGCCGCTTCCCGGTATCAAAAATCGCCATGCAAAATGTATGGCACTTCTTATAATATATTACCAAATTACCTTATTGTCAACTTCTGCACGCATTTTTTCTGCAAGATTCTCGATCGTCATCTCGCCGATCTCGCCCTCATTGCGGTTGCGGACAGCCACGGTGCGGTTTTCCGCCTCTCTTTCGCCGAGAACCAGCAAATAGGGAACGCGTTCAGAACGGGCGGCGCGGATCTTGGCACCCAATCCGGCAGCCTGCGTATCGATACCGACCCGGAATCCCTTGGCACGCAGTTCGGAACAGAACTCTCTGGCAAGATCAAGCTGCTTATCGGAAACCGGCAGGATCCTCGCCTGTTCCGGAGCCAGCCACATCGGAAATGCTCCGGCATAGTGTTCAACCAGAATACCGAAGAAACGCTCCAGAGAACCCAGCAGCGCCCGGTGTACCATGAACGGACGGTGTTTTTTGCCGTCTTCACCGATATAGGTCATATCAAAACGTTCGGGCAGATTGAAGTCAAACTGGATCGTAGTGGTCTGCCATTCACGACCGATGGCATCACGCAGTTTCAAGTCGATCTTCGGTCCATAGAAAGCACCGCCGCCCTCATCCACATCGCAGTCGAGGTTGCATTTTGCCACGGCTTTGCGCAGAGAATCGATAGCCTTTTCCCAGCGTTCAGGTTCGCCGACCGCCTTTTCAGGACGGGTGGAAAGATATGCTTTGATATCGGTAAATCCGAATGCCCGGTTGATCGCCAGACTGAAACGGAGAACTTCTGCGATCTCGTCCTCAATGGATTCCGGCGTACAAATAATGTGCGAGTCATCCTGGGTAAATCCGCGCACCCGCATCAAACCGTGCAGCGAACCGGACTTCTCGTAACGGTAAACCGTGCCCAATTCCGCCCAGCGCAACGGCAATTCACGGTAGCTGCGAAGTTTGGAGCGGTAAACCTCGATGTGAAAAGGACAATTCATCGGCTTGACGTAATAATCCTTTTCATCGATCTCCATCGCGGAATACATACCTTCACGGTAAAAGTTGAGGTGACCGCTGGTTTCCCACAAATTGCTCTGACCGATGTGCGGAGTGTAGAGCAATTCATAACCGTTTTTGTAATGCTCATCTTTCCAGAACGTTTCCATCAGGTGCCGCACCAGCGCACCTTTGGGATGCCACAGCACCAGACCGGGACCGACGCAATCAGAGAAACCGAAAAGATCAAGTTCAGTACCAAGTTTGCGGTGGTCACGTTTTGCCGCCTCCTCCAGCTGCCGCAAGTAAGTCTGCAGCTCCTCCTGGGTGGCAAATGCCGTACCGTAAATACGCTGCAGC
>SUWL01000055.1 GCA_015061495.1 Lentisphaerota bacterium | reverse complement strand
AGAAACGCAAAATTTCCGCAAAAAATTTGTGCAAATGCTGGTATCTTCCCAAACTCCTTTCATCTACTCGTGCGGTTTCTGGCAGCATGGGAAGTTCCTTTATTGTGCCAGAGCTGTATTCGTCGGCTGTTTTGAGCATAACGGCACGACCGGCAATTTTTACAACCAGGTATCACAGGTCAAAGAAACCAATAAGGCGGCTGTAAAAACTGTTGAGCAGCTTTGTTACTTGAGTCGCGGCGGAACTGTACTGTTCAAACAAAATGGAGAAAATTTATTGCTTACCGTCGCTGTCGTACCGGCAAAACTGCCACGGAATAAACAATTGATCTTCGCAAAAACTCAAGCACAGAAAAATTTTGTCAGTTTTATTTCGGGCGGCAAACTGGAACATCAGCTTAACCGCATTACCGAAACTTATTCAAGCAGCAATGGTGAAAATTACTCCCGATCCGAAAAAAGAAAAAATCTGACAACTTTCATAAATGGGGAGTTCCAATTCCTTAAGCCGGTCGCCAATTGGCAAGTGAGTGGAACAAACTGCTGTTTTTACCTCTATACAGTAAAACTAAAAGAATTGTAATTTTTGCTTCAATACATGCTGGGGGCTTTATTTTTGCCATTGCATTTGAAAAAAGTGCGGTCGCAGGCTATATTATATGATCATCAACAACAATTCTTGAGGTAAACTTATGGCTACATTGAAACCATTTCACGGTCTGATGCCCTCCCCCGATAAAGCGGCGGAAGTTTCAGCAGTCCCCTATGACGTCGTCAACAGCGAAGAAGCAGCTGTATTGGCAGAGGGTAATACCTTGAGCTTCCTCCACGTTTCCCGCCCCGAAATCGACCTCGAACCGGGTATTGATCTGCATGATGATAAAGTTTATGCCCAGGCTAAAGCGGCATTCGACCGCATCATCGCCGAAGCCCCCCTTACTCTCGATCCCGGCGAACACCTCTACATCTACCGCCTGATCATGAATGGCAGAAGCCAGACCGGAATCATCGGCGCCGCTTCCGCCGCCGAATACAATGCCGGGATCATCAAAAAACATGAGAAAACCCGCAAAGATAAGGAAGATGACCGCACCCGCCACGTCATGACCCTGCGTTCACATACCGGCCCGGCATTTTTCACCTACCGTGCCGTCGCCGAAATCAACGCCATGATCAAAACCGAAACTGCCAAAGCTCCGACCTTTGATTTCACCGCTCCGGACGGCATCCAGCACACCGTCTGGCGCATGGATGAAGCAAAAAGTACCGAATTGTCCGCCCTTTTCGCCGACAAAGTGCCAGTTTTCTACATCGCCGACGGTCACCACCGCAGTGCCGCTGCCGCCCGTACCGCCGCTGAATGCGCACCCAACAATCCCAACCACACCGGTAACGAGGATTACAACTACTTCCTGACCGTCGCTTTCCCGGACAGCGAACTTGCCATTATGCCCTACAACCGCGCCGTCAAAACCCTCAACGGTCTGGATGAAGCCGGTTTTATCGCCGCTCTGGAAAAAGAATTCACCGTCAGCGATGCCGCCGACGGCACTGTCGCCAAACCCGGCGAATTCAAGTTCTACATCAACGGCGTCTGGCGTCTGGCGGTTCCCAAATTTGACATCACTCAATTTGACGAGATCGGCAGACTCGATGCCAGTTGGCTGCAGGATAGAGTCCTCGCCCCGATCCTCGGTATCGACGATCCGCGCACCAGTACCGGCATCGACTTCATCGGCGGTATCCGCGGAACTGCCGAATTGGAGAAACTGGTCAATACCGGTTCCCATGCCGTCACCATTTCCCTGCATGCCGTCACCCTCGATCAGCTCATGGCGATCGCCGATGCGGGCAAAATCATGCCGCCCAAATCCACCTGGTTCGAGCCAAAACTGCGGGATGGACTGGTTTCTCACAACTTTTAACGATAAAAATGACATTCAGCACTTGCATTTTTGAAAAATTGGTGTACATTAACTGAATGTCATGTATGATATTTATAAAAATTTTTAATAAGGAGATTTAATCATGGCACATAAAAAAGGACAGTCCAGCAGCCGTAACGGCCGCGACAGCAATCCGAAGTTCCTCGGTGTCAAAGCTTACAGCAGTGAATTCGTCACCGCCGGTTCCATCATCGTCCGTCAGCGCGGAACCCGTTTCCGTCCCGGCAACAACGTCGGTTGCGGACGTGACTTCACCCTCTTTGCCCTCTGCGACGGTACCGTTCAATTTATCCGCGAGCAGCGCAAAGTCAACGTCATCCCCGCCGCGCAGTAATCCTGCGTACTTGAGGTTTGACAAGGAAATTTCCCCGGTTCGGTTGCTGAATCCGGGGATTTTTTGTATTTGTAACTTCGCATTGGAAAGGTGCATTCAAAATGTTTGTGGATAAAACTGAAATTACCGTTAAAAGCGGCGACGGCGGCAATGGCTGCTGCAGTTTCCGCAGAGAAAAATTCATCCCCAAAGGCGGTCCCGACGGCGGCGACGGCGGCAACGGCGGCGACGTTATCATTGAAAGCACCACCAGCGAACAGAACCTCAATTCTCTGGTCTACCGCCGCCGCTATTGCGCTCCCAACGGCCCCGGCGGACAGGGATCAGATATGCACGGCAAAAATGCCGATCCCATTACCGTCAAAGTTCCGGTCGGTACCGTGATCCGTGACCTCGCTACCGGCGAAATCCTCGCCGATCTGGATACTCCGGGCGCGAAAGCCGTCGTCGCTAAAGGCGGCAGAGGCGGCAGAGGCAACGCCCGCTTTGCCAGCAGTACCAACCGCGCTCCACGCAAACGCGAACTCGGTTTCCCCGGCGAAGAAAAACAACTCGAACTGGAACTTAAACTCATCGCCGATGCCGGACTGGTCGGTTATCCCAATGCCGGGAAATCCACCTTGCTCACCCGTATTTCCGGAGCCCGCCCCAAAGTGGCAGCTTATCCATTCACCACTTTACACCCCGTGATCGGCGTAGTCGAATACCCCGACTATGTCCGCATCAATGTGGCAGATATCCCCGGTCTGATCGACGGGGCCCATGCCAATGTGGGATTGGGACATGAATTTCTCCGCCATATCGAACGTACCAAAGTGCTGATATTTGTGCTGGATATGGGGTGCGTGGACGGCAGAACCCCGTGGGAGGATTACGCCAATCTCAAAAATGAACTGGAACTTTACAAAGAGACTCTTTCCGCCCGCCCTTCACTGATCGTCGCCAATAAAATGGATATCGAAGGCGCAGAGGATAATCTCAAGAAACTTAAAGCCGAACTCGGCAACAACGCCCCTCCCGTATTCGCCCTCGATCCGGAAGTCGATTGCATGGAGTTTGAAAAAGCCCTGCGCGCTTTAGTCAAAGCCAACAGCGACCCCGAAGAAGCAGCTATCCGCCGTCTTTAAGCAGAACATTTTTTCAGGAGAGGGAGAAAACTGCTTTTCCCGTGAAAAGAAGTTTTTCCCTCTCTCAAACCATCTTACCCTTTCAGGAAAAGCGGAAAATTCACTTCCGTTGACGACTGTCCAGATTCGCGCTCACCCTTTGAAAATAAAGTAGACCGCTCCGATCATACACAGACCTGCCCAGAGAAAGTTCCAGCGCAGAGGTTCCCCCATAAAAAGGATGCTGAAAGGAACAAAGACGCTCAACGAAATTATTTCCTGCAAAATTTTCAACTGGGCAAGGGTCAGGTGTCCGTCATGCCCGATCCGGTTGGCCGGCACCTGGATCAGGTATTCAAAAAAAGCGATCCCCCAACTTATCAGCACGGCAATGATCAACGGCTTGGAATTGAGTTTTTTCAGATGCCCGTACCAGGCGTAAGTCATAAAGCAGTTGGATAAAAAAAGCAGAACGACAGTTTTAACGATCACGGGATTCAGGTGCATTTGATTTCTCCTTTGCCGACAGGATTTGGCGGCAGATATTTACTTTTTTCTGATATAATTCATTTTCCGGCTCGTATTGACAAGCCGTTTCAAACATTTTCAATGCTCCGGATATATCCCCCCGCTGCGCCAGATGCTGACCGAGCATATCATACGCTGAAGGCAGCGCCGCATCGATCTCCAGCGCACGGCGGATCAAATCCAACGCTTCCTGCCGCTGCGCCGGGAAACGGTAAAAACGCAGATGCGCCAGATTGAGAAAACCATCCGCTTCATCCGGTGCTTCCTGCACAGCCCGCATATACCGTGCGACCGCCGTATCGATATCACCTTTTTCTTCGGCGATGGCACCAAGCATATTGTGGAAACGCCCGGGATGATCGACGTGCTTTTCTGCAAGCATCAAATAATCTTCCGCACTGCCAAAATCCTTTATCCGGAAGTATGCTTCGCCAATGATGGACGCAGCTTCGCCATTGCACGGAATGCCGCTGCAGGTGTACAACAGCGCAATGACCGCCCCGGAAACGGCCGGAATGCCCGCCACCGCCCAAACCGCTTTGCCCAGATAATATGCCCCCAACGCCGCCAGCAGCAGCACGCCCGGCATCATGCCCTGCCGGTAACGTCCCGAAACCACCGTCAACAGCAAACCTGCCGCACAGCTCCCGGCAAGCAAATAAAAATGGACATAAAGTTTTTCCCGTTTTTTCACCGCAAAAAATATGCCGCAAATTGCCAGCAATACGACTGCCGCCATCATACCGGCGCCCAGTTTCTGCACCATCGTCCGCCGGATCAGGCACTCCGGATCAGCCCCGGCTACCGGTTCTGCCGGAGAAAGCAGTAACGCCATCTTTTTCAGCGGTAAAATCACCAGCTGCGCCGGTGCATGGCAGTAAAAATCCAACACTTTTTCAGCGAAAATCCGATTTTCAGAAACGCCCCTTTCCGCAGCTTCAGTACGGGCGTTATTCAACGGGGTCTGCCAACTGCGCCCCGGCCGCAAATAGCATCCGCCGGTCGCATCCGGATTATTCCCGATCCATAAATTATAGGTACTGTTGTTTTGAATACCGGTAAATTTACCGTAATAAATGCTTTTGACAACCACCACCGGAACGATCAGCAGCATACAACCGGCAATAAATGCTCCGCAATTTTTCCACTGCTTGCGGCAAAGGAAATACACCGCTTCTCCGGCGGCAAAAAATACCAGCAGACCATGCGTCAACACCAATGCCCCTGCCGCCGCCCCCGCTCCGGCGTACCAGCGGCGGTTTTTCCCGGCGGCATACAGCATATACAAACAACCGGCAGTCAACGGAGCAAGCAGCGATTCGGAAACCAGTTCCGCCTGGTGAAAAAAAAGTACCGGCGTAAACATCGCCAGCACCAGAAAAATATTCCGCAACCGCACCGAACCGCTCATTCTGCCAACCAATCCGGCAATCACCGTATATGCCCCCCAATTCAAAAGCAATTGAAAAAACCGGACAAAGATGACCGATGTCCCGGATAAGGAGTAAAACAATGCCAGAGCAAAAGAGTAAAGCGGAGCATGGATCTCGGGGTCATCCGGAAAAAATTTACCGCCGAGTATCTCCAACGCCCGTTCGTGATATTCCTGAATGTCCGCCCCGATGGCAAAACGGCAATAGATCTCTCCGGCAAATTCCCGTAAATATTCAAATCGCAGCAGCAAACCTGCCGCTGCGATCATCCAGAATATCCACGCTTCCCTGTGGAGTTTGATGTGCGCCAAAAGCCGTTTTATCATTTTTTCGGGGGGAAATCAAATTCATACTCAAAAAGATCGCCGATCCGCACGATCGCCCGCTCTTCATCGATTCCTTCGACCTGCAATGTCACGGAAGTGCCCTTGCCCAACCCCAGAGAGATCAACGCCAGCATACTGTCCAATTCAGTGACCTCGCCATCATTGGTGATCACCTGAAAAAAGTGATCCGGAAATTCATTTTTTATCGCCGTCAGGATCACTCCGGACGGACGGCAGTGGATACCTGCACGATTGCGAACTGTAACAATCCGTTTCTGCATACGCCCCCCTCACCGTTTAAGCCGGCAACTGCCGCCGGGATCATTCCAAGGAATCAAGATACTTATAATAGTCATCCTCATTCATCATATCGTCAAGTTCGGAAGAGTCGAAATCGACCATCTTGCAGATCCAGCCTTTATCTTCCGGAGAATCATTGAGCAATTCCGGTTCATCCGCCAATGCTTCGTTGACAATCGAAATCGAACCGCAGATCGGAGCGCACAACTCAACCGAGTAACGATCAGTCTCCATATTGCAGAGACGGTCGCCGACAATGAAATCATCGCCCTCGTCGGGCAATTCAATAAAACTGACTTCGCCGTACTCCTCAATGGCATATTGCGAAATTCCAACTATTGCGGTTTCACCGATGATTTCGACCCATTCATGGTCCTCGGTATAATACTTCATTCAAACGCTCCTGTGTTTAATTTCCCGGGAACAGTGTCCGGAGTAATACATCTCTTGCATAATGAAACACACATACAGTAAAAATTCAAGCGTAGATAGATATTTTTTTATATTTTTTCATTATTTTATCTTGTTTTGAGAATATTTCCGCTCTTTTTACCCGATATTTTACCTGAAATAAAAGATCATTGCCGTCTCGACTCACCAGCATCTGCAGGAGAATCGCAGCATAAAAGAACGTCTGTAACCGGAAATTTGCAGAATTTTTCAAAAATCAGCTTGAAATTTCTGTAATCAGGTGTATATTTTGTGTATCACATTTGTGGTGGTTGTAGCTCAGCTGGTTAGAGCGTCTGGTTGTGGCCCAGAAGGTCGCCGGTTCGAATCCGGTCATCCACCCCATTTTTTTTGCCCGAATTCCGGAGGTGCACCTCCTGCGGCTGTGTGGTGGTTGCCCGGCTGCGGCGTACCGCCTCCGCACGGGCTCGCTGCGGGCTGTCGCCCTTGCGTGTGGCCCAGGTTCAGCGTAGGCGGAAGGTCGACGGCTTGTCACGGCGTAGCAAAGCGAAGACGGGTGAAGTTGCCGACTGTCGGCGGGAGGATGTGTTTCTGCTTAAAGCGCACCTTGCGGTGCTTAAAATATAAAAACTGGCTGTTGTTACTTGCTAAAACCAATTATATCGTCCTGGCTGAATATGACCGTTTGGAGTCATTATGCCGGGAACTCCGCATCACCTTGATTTCTTCGATCAATACAGCCAAAGGTAATATAAAATAATTTTTATAACATCCGAGTCATATTTCTGATTCGGACTTTTTTCTTTTTTTCAACTTGTATTTTCTTTTTCAGATTGTATATTAAAAGTGCTGCCAATAACGGCAGCGGCTAATTGAAAACTGTTCGCATTTTACGGCAAATACGTCCAAAACCGACCAAGTAAAAAACGTTCAAGCCGTACCCTACAGGTGAATTGTGTCCAGTGAGATTGTGCCTTTTTTGCATAATCTTGCCGGGCGCTCCTATTTGCATTGGGTATGGTAGGCTCTTGGTCGGGCCTTGGACGTAGTGCAATTCTGGAGTGTTCGGCTTTTTATTGTCCGATTTTCTCCTCTATTCCACGCTATCCATTGAAGACTCCGTTTGTCCTTTGAATTTCTTTGCTGTAAGATATTCAGATTGCCAGAAAAAATTTATGAAAGGCGGTATTATGTCGAGAGAACGAATACAGTGTAGGGCATGCGGAGAATGGCATACGTCAGGAGATAAGTGTCCTACCTGTGAAATGTTGAGAATGCAGCGAGAAGTTGCAGAAAATTCAAGACAGCAGGCAGAATATTCCAGAAAGCAGGCAGAAGAAGCTGCCCGGGCAAGGCAAGAAGCAACTGAGAGATATTATCGGGACAATCCTAATGCAAAACAGCAAGAATGGCAAGAGACTTTTCAAGCTGTGCATGACTTAGGTAAAGTAACTTTTGAGTTTCACTTATTGCTCTACAAAATATGTTATTTTATGGTATCCCGAGCGTTCCCTCCCAAAAATCTAAAAATACAACGTTCCTGCTTCGGAACTTTTTTTTGGGGGTACGTAAGATTTGGATTCATAAGTTATATTATTTTTACGTTTGTCAATATAATATTTTTGGCTTTTTTAGATTTAGATTTACCTGTTGTAATAGGGATTTCTTTTGGAACACTTGTTGTCACATATTTGTTGATGATCATTAACCGCATCAAAAAAAACAAACCTTATAAAAATTTAACAGGTCATTTTACTTTGGAAGAAGACTCTTCCAGATATGTATTAAATATAACCTCATTCGGGGAAGATAAAATTGCCGCCTGGGATGTCTTGTATCAGGTTTGCGGTAAAGAAATGCATGATATTCTTGAATGTAAGATCATAGACTTTAAAGACATTGACGTAAAACCGCCTGTGTTGTTTGCGTATGCTCAAGATTATGAAAAAATCTCTAGCTTAAAGGTATTATTTGAGCAAGCGGGCGGCAGTGCTGAGATCATTGACAGAAACAGCGAGGTTGCAACGCGGTTTTCAGAACAGTTTCAGAAAGAATCTCAAGAAAATGCTGCTTCAAACAGGATGTCTGACGGACAGCCGTATGAACATACAGACTCATGTGAACAACAGGATAAATCTTCATTTTTGGCCAATTGTCCTCACTGCAAAACTCTTTTGGAAATAAAGAACGAGTGGAAAGGGTTGGAAATTGAATGTCCGGGGTGCCATGGAAAGATATATTTCTAAACCGATAAAGGTTGTTATTCAAACCTTTCATTCTTTTGGAAAAAAGTGATGGGAGTTGTGTGTCATCGGCTATGATTTTTTAGAGAACTTGATGATGAACTTGAAAATCAATTGGAGAAAGATATTCAAGCATGGAAAAATAGCCTATGGGGAAATGACTGATACATTCAAATAAAACAGGAGTCTATTACTCCGCAGTTATTTCAACGCCGGGGGCAGATATAATCAACTGCACTATATTTTGAGGAAAGAGGTCGGGGAATCGGCTTTTTCGCAGTTAATTGTATCTGCATAAAAATGATTTGAACTCTCTCTGGTAAAGGCGAGGTGCGGAAACATAAAATCCTGAAGAAGAGCCGCGACACGCCCTTTTCTACGCCTTTTTACCTTTCGATATTTGAAAACGCATTAAAAAAATGATATATTACTTCCGACAAATAAAGGAATTTTACGAAAATGAACGATATTGAATTCATTGCTCAAAATAATTTTGAAAAAGCTCTGCAGGTCATTGAAAAAAGTAATGTCCGCCAAGTGTGGGAATCCATCGGAGCTGAAGTCCACCAAGTCGGATCAATGGCAATGGGGTTATTGATGAAACATCGGGACATCGATTTCCATATTTACACCGATGAATTGAATGTTTCCGAAAGTTTCAAGGTTATTCAAAAACTTTGTGCAAACCCGTCCGTTACCCGCATGGAATATCGGAACCTTGCGGACACCGCAGAAGCCTGTCTGGAATTTCACATCTGGTTTATGCTGGAAAATGAAGAGTGGCAGCTTGATATGATCCAGATTCTGAAGGGTTCGCAGTTTGACGGCTATTTTGAAAATGTCGCAGCGAGAATCAACGCAGTTTTAACACCCGAAACCCGCCGTACTATTCTGGAACTCAAATATCTCACCCCGGATGATGAACACATTATGGGCATTGAATATTATCAGGCAGTAATTGAGGATAATGTCAAAACCTATCCGGAATTCCTCCAATGGCGGAGCAAACATCCGGCGACAGGCATCGTTACCTGGTGTCCCTGATTTTATAATATTTTTCCGGCAAAGAAAAAGGCGACACCGTTTTACCGATGCCGCCGTAACGAAAGGAGCGAAGGATTTATTTAAGCAGTTCCAATTCCAGCTTGCTCCATACGATGGAAAATCTTCTCCGCAAAGTATTCATTGAAATATCAACTTCGCCCGGAAATTACTTTTTTACATACGCAGTTGATCTGCCGGAACCAACTTTTTTGATCTCTCCATGGTCAAGCATCTCTTTCAGAGTCCGTTCGATCATGGAAATACTTATATCAGGACAGGTGTTGGCAATGTCCGACTTGCTGATTTTTCCCAGTTTCTGTTCAAATATCAATCGGATGCGATCGGTTTTGTTGAGTTTGCCGGTAACAATATGTTCAACTCTGTTTTCAAATTCACGATATGATTTGAGAATAATGCCCAGCATATAACGCATAAAGGGCATATAATCATTCGTACCATCGTTCCAATTTGCACTGCTCTGCTGCAATGTTTCATAATAGGTTTCTTTGGATTGTTCAATGAGTTTTTCCAAACTGATATATGTCCCGACAATATAACCATTCTGATAAAGCAGCAGCAAAGTAAGCAAACGGCTCATGCGTCCATTGCCGTCATTAAACGGATGAATGCAGAGAAAATCAAAAACAAACAATATTGCAAGCATCAATGGATCACAAACACCAATGGCAAGTGCGTTCCTGTAAGCCGTGCAGAGTTCTTCCATTGCCAGTGGTGTTTCAAACGCAGTTACCGGAGTAAAACGGATATGCTGATTACCTTCTGAATCCGTTTCTGCAATCAGATTATCGCTGCTTTTCCAATGCCCCCCAATACCGGGAGCTTGAAATGAATACAAATCACGATGCAGCTGCAAAATGGAGTTTGGTGTCAGCGGAATATACTCATAACTTTCGTGGATCGTTGCCAGAACATCCCGATATCCGGCAATCTCTTTTTCATTGCGGTTGACCGGTTGTGATTTTTGCACTACCAGCTCTTTTAACCGGGCATCAGAAGTAAAAATTCCTTCAATACGGTTTGAAGCATCGGTACTTTGAATGATTGCGACTTCAAGCAGCGTTTTCAAAATATCCTTTTTGGCAGTAATATACAAATCCTGTTTCCCGCGATATTCGTGGATGGCGGATAGAAGGTTGCTGATTTCCGGAGTAAGCAATGTTCCGGGAAATGCTGAATAATCAAATTTTCTCATAAATCCTGCTCCGCTGTTTTATCTTATCTGCCCATAATATAATGCCGTTCTGCACAATTTCAAGTTTATTTTATGCAGATAATTCTGAAATTATGCAAATAAGTCATAATACCGCAGTAAATGCGGCATAGAGTATAGATTAAATAAACTGCATATATTTTGAGCGCAAAGGGCGGCTGGGAGAAGTTTTGCGGTTATTTCTATTTGCATAAAAGAAATTTGAACGCTCTGTCGGGATGATGAGGTACGGAAACAAAAACTTGCACCCCATTATGTATTCTCTGTCCGAGTCAGACCTCTGATTCGGACTTTTTTCGCCTCTTCGACGGTTTGTGACAGAAGTTCATAATGATTTTCGTCTGCTCCGGTTTTAGCTGCAGTAACAACGCAAGCCGATCACGTTTTTGAATGTATCCGGGGAAAAGTCCTTTTTGCTTTCTGAAAAATACAATTCTGTTTTTTATTCCATCTCGCAGTTTTTCATATTTTTTTGCAGAGTTCTGTCACAAACCGTCGATGGACCTCTTTATTGTCATCAGTTTTCAACCTGCGCACGGCAACAGCAGATACCGGATATTGCTCTAAAAACCAGAATACTCCCCGTCAGAACTGCAAAACGGCAGTTCGCAATTGAAAAACGCTCTGCTTTTTTTTAATATTTTTGACAATCAACTGCAGAAAGGTTTGACAATTTCCCGAACCGGAGCTATATTCCCCGAAAAGAACTGATGTCATACGCAAATAACGGAGAGAAAAATGAAAGTTTTGGTCTTGGGCGGAACCGGCTGGGTCGGACATAATATTGTTCTGGAACTGCTTAAAGGCGGTTACGATGTGACGATCGCCTGCCGCGGAAAAAAGCAGAATTTCACAAGTGAAGTAAGCGATGTCCCGACGATCACCGTGGACAAAAACAGCGATGAGTCCATGAAAACTGTGTTTGAAACCCGCTACGATGCGGTGATCGACACCGTTCCCACCATGGAATCCATTGCGCTGGTTGCCAAATATGCCAGAAACTTGAAGCGTTATCTGCACTGCAGTTCAACGGGGGGTTACGCTCCGCTGCCATTCATCCCGTGCGATGAAACAGCCCCCTACCGTCCTTTCGGTGGAAACGGTTGGGCTGCAAAAGTCGCCGTTGATGAAGAGGCTGCCGGATTGTTCCGTTCTTCCGGTTTTCCGTACACCGTATTGCGACCATGCTACATTACCGGTCCCGGCATGCTGCCGCTGGACAATCAGGGCGGCAGACGGGACGACTACATCACCGATATTCTTGAAGAAAAAGTACTGGATGTCCCGGACAATGGTCTGTCGCTTCTCCAGCCGGTTCATGTGAAAGATCTGGCAGTTTGCTTCCGTCTGGCCCTGGATAATCCGGATTCGGTCAATCAGATCTACAACATCTGCTTGAGTCATGCGGTGACTTTGAAGCGTTATCATGAAATCACCGCCGCCGCATTGGGCAAAGAGGTGAAATTGAACTTCATGCCGCTGGAAGATATGCTGCTGAAGTATCAGGGACAGATCAGTGAAATCGGTTTGCGCTTCCTGGCGACCCACATGTGCTACAATATCGACAAAGCCCGCCGGGAGCTGGGTTATCAGCCCCACTGTACCCCGGAAGAGGCGATCAGGGAAACTGCCCGCTGGGCAGCGGAACAGCTTCCGGTAAATTTGCAGTGATGCAATATCGATCTGTATCATCCACCCGGCTGCATTTCACTGTAACGCGGCAGGGTGGATCAAACCGTTATTGTGCGATTGACAAATCACTGTGTTTATGATATTTTCCGGGACTTGCAATCATCGCAACTCTGTTTTTGTATGTAATCGACGATCCATTGCCCGACCTGGGTGGTTGAACAGGGATCAACTCCCGGAATAATGGCGGTGTTGACGGTAATGAGGCGATTGGAGATCAGCTTATTCATAATCAAAAAAAATCCCGGAACATCTGCTGTTCCGGGATCGGCTTTCAACTTACTTTATCAACCGCACAACAGAACAGCACTCTCCGGCAGAAGCAGAAGAATGTTCAGCGTAATAAGGTTGATGATCTGTTTTTTCATTTTTGTTTTTACACCTTTTTCTTGCGTGTATTTTTTAATATAGCACCGCTTTTTTGGTGTGTCAAGATACCGGAAAAAATTTTTTATTTTTTTATTTTCGTCTCTTGACATGCCGGATTTTTATGGTATATTAAAAAGCGTTTTGAGATGAAACGAGGAAAAAAATGAATACAGTTTTCAACAACATTATCAGCGTAATTATTATTGCTGCAGTCGTGATTATCGGCTGCGGTGCGGCTGGTTGCTGTTGTTGAGCGGAATTTGGAATACGATAGACCTCTCACCGGTGATCAGCCGGCGGGAGGTTTTTTTTATAGTTTGATCTGATATAACAAAATGGAAAATAAAAAAATGAATACGACACTTTTCAACAACAACCCCAACTTTGTTCCGGCACTTCCGGTGTCCGGTTCTGTTGTCGTATCCATTGCCGCCGTCATTATTATTGCCATTGTTATCAGCGTAATTATTATTATTACGCCTCCCGGCGCGGCATAGAATCAACGCAAGTCAGTCAAGTTCAGTTCAAGCCCTGCCGGAAGAAAAAATTTCCGGCAGGGCTTTTAATTTTAACCACAGGTAATACAAATGAAAAAATCAGGAGCAGCAATAGTGATCGAGGCATTGTGCCGCAACGGTGCCGACACGGTATTCGGTTATCCCGGCGGAGCAGTTCTGCCCATCTACGATGAACTGTACAAAAACGCCCACCGCATCAACCATGTTTTGTGCGCCCATGAGCAGAATGCCGCCCATGCCGCCGACGGATTTGCCCGGGTTTCCGGTAAAGTCGGAGTAGTCATCGCCACCAGCGGCCCGGGTGCAACCAATCTGGTGACCGGTATCGCCAATGCTTATCTGGACAGCGTCCCGCTGGTTGCCATCACCGGAAATGTGGCAGTGCCGCTGTTGGGACGCGACAGTTTTCAGGAAGTGGATATCACCGGGATAACGCAGGAGATCGTCAAACACAATTTTGCCGTCAGTGATGTAAAAGATTTAAACGGCATACTGGATGCCGCATTCAAAATCGCTTCATCCGGCCGCCCCGGTCCGGTACTTGTGGATATCCCCAAAAGCATTCAGACCGATATGTGTGATCAGAGCGAATACAGTTGTCAGGAACTCTTTTTCAACTCTTTGCCGGAATTGGATCTGACCGGGGCACTTGATCTGATAAGTGCTGCAGAACGCCCGTTGATCTACTCCGGCGGCGGAGTGGTTTCCGCAAAAGCAAGTGAAGAGCTGCTGGCTCTGGCAAAGCGTATTTCCGCTCCGGTGACATTCAGCATGATGGGATTGACTGCACTTCCGGCAAATGAACCGCTGAATCTGGGGATGTGCGGGATGCACGGGACGGAAAGTTCGGCAAAAATGTTCAGCCAATGTGACCTTGTTATCGCTCTGGGCGTCCGCTTCTCCGACCGCGCCACCGGAAACACCGCAAAATATAAAGAAGGCAAAAAGGTCATCCACGTGGATATTGATCATGCCGAGATCAATAAAAATACCGCCGTTGATGTGGAGTTGTGCGGAGATGTGAAAGCGGTTTTGCAGCAGCTTTTGCAAAAACTTCCCCGCATCGCCCATCCGGAATGGGAAAAAGCGTGCGCCGATGCCAAAAAACTGGATTTTCACCCGATGTGTGACCGGCTTACTCCTTTTACTTTACTGCGGACAGTTGCTTCATACTGCACCCCGGCAACTGTGGTCGCTACCGATGTGGGACAGCACCAGATGTGGACGATGCAGTATTTTCCCTTTCAAACGCCCCGCACACTGCTCACATCCGGCGGATTGGGGACGATGGGCTTCGGATTGGGGGCGGCGATCGGCGGATGTATCGCCAATGGCCGCAAACCGACGGTGCTTTTTACCGGTGACGGCAGTTTCGGAATGTGCCTGCAGGAACTTGCCACGGCAGTATCGCAAAATCTGCCGCTTCTGATCGTGATTTTCAACAACGGCGTATTGGGTATGGTGCGGCAGTGGCAGACGATGTTTTATGAAAAACATTATTCGCACACCACGCTGAACCGGAAAACCGATTTCGCGGCTCTGGCAAGAGCATTCGGGGCAAAGGGAAAAAAGATCACTCGTTTGTCTGAATTGGAAAGAGCCTTATACCATCCGCCTGCTGATACTCCGCTGGTACTGGATTGTCAACTGGATATGGATGAATTTGTGCTGCCGATGATCCCTCCGGGCGGCAGTGTGAATGATTTGATAACTGAAAGGATGTGAAAATGGAACGCTTCATTGTGGAACTCACCGTTGCCAATCATTGCGGGGTTCTCAACCGGATCACCGGACTTTATGCCAAACGCAAGTACAATATCGATTCCCTGACCGTTCACGAAACCCGGGACCCCACACTGTCGGTTATGCGGATCGTCTCCTGCGGAGACAGCGCCATCCAGCAGCAGATGACCAGACAGCTGCGTAAATTATTTGATGTCAAAACCGTTGTTCTGTTGAACAACTCAACGCTCTAAAATAAGGAAAAAAGAAAATGAGCAAAATGTACTACAACGAAAACTGCAACCTTGAACTCCTCAAAAATCTGACCGTCGCCGTGATCGGTTACGGCAGTCAGGGACACGCCCATGCCCAGAATTTGCGGGACAGCGGCGTGAATGTGGTGGTCGGACTTTATGAAAATTCCAAAAGTGCCGCCGTTGCCAAAGCTGACGGTTTTGAGGTTCTCAACACTTCCGACGCCGTCAAAAAAGCCGATTGGGTAATGATGCTGGTCAATGATGAAAAAATGCGTTCCATCTATGAAGACGGTGTGAAAGACAATCTGCGTCCGGGAATGACGTTGAGTTTTGCCCACGGTTTCAATGTCCACTATAAAGAGATCGTGCCGCCGGATTTCGTCAATGTGGTGATGATCGCCCCCAAAGGCCCCGGACACACGGTGCGCAGTCAATTCGTTGAGGGCAAAGGCGTCCCCTGTCTGGTGGCGGTACAGCAGGATGCTTCGGGCAATGCCATGGAACTGGCACTCGCCTATGCGTGCGGACTGGGAGCCGGACGGGCGGGGATCCTCGAAACCACCTTTAAAGAGGAGACCGAAACCGATCTTTTTGGTGAACAGGCAGTTCTTTGCGGCGGCGTGACCGCTTTGATGCAGGCGGGTTTTGAAACTCTGGTCGAAGCCGGATACAAGCCGGAAAGTGCCTATTTTGAGTGTATCCACGAAATGAAACTCATCATCGATCTGGTGGTCAAAGGCGGCTTTTCTTTCATGCGTTACAGCATCAGCGATACTGCGGAATACGGCGATTACAATACCGGTCACCGCCTGATAACCGATGCAACTAAAGCGGAAATGAAAAAGGTGCTTGCCGAGATCCAGGATGGCACTTTTGCCCGTAAATGGCTCAAGGAAAATGCCGATGGCAGACCGCTTTTTACCAAACAGCGTGAGGCGGCGAAAGCACACCGGTTGGAAACCGTCGGCGCCGAGCTGCGCGCTAAAATGAATTGGAACAAATAATGAACAGCGACAAATTGACAAACGGAGTATCTGCCGCTCCCCAGCGTGCCTTATTGGGTGCGCTGGGGTACACCCGTGAGCAGATGAAACGCCCGCTGATCGGGGTGGTCAACAGTTTCAATGAAGTCGTCCCCGGACACATGCACTTGCAGCAGATTTCCAGAGCGGTCAAAGATGGCGTACTTGCCGCCGGCGGTACGCCGATGGAGTTCAATACCATTGCCGTCTGCGACGGACTTGCCATGGGACATGACGGGATGCATTACAGCCTTGCCTCAAGAGAGTTGATCGCCGACAGTATCGAATGTATGGTCAAGGCCCACTGCTTTGATGCCCTGGTTTTCATCCCCAACTGCGATAAAGTCGTTCCCGGAATGCTGATGGCAGCGGCGAGGTGCAATCTGCCGGCAATTTTCGTTTCCGGCGGTCCGATGCTTTCGCTTGACGGCAGAGATTTGAACACCGTTTTTGAAGCAGTCGGAGCGGTCAATGCCGGTAAAATGAGTGAAGCGGAACTTTTTGAAACAGAGTGTTCCAGTTGTCCGGGGTGCGGTTCTTGTTCCGGGATGTTCACCGCCAACAGTATGAATTGTCTGTGTGAAGCTGTCGGTATGGCTCTCCCCGGCAACGGGACGATCCCGGCGGTTTATTCCCAAAGGACGCACCTCGCCAAACGTGCCGGGATGATGGTTCTGGAGTTGTTCAAACGCAATCTTTGCCCCCGGGATATCATGACTGCCAAAGCGTTTCATAATGCCCTCACAGTGGATATGGCTCTGGGATGTTCCACTAATACCGCGCTCCATTTACCGGCGATCGCCGCTGAAGCAGGAGTGGAATTCGATCTGCATACCGTCAATGAGATCAGTTCCCGTACTCCCAATTTGTGCCGCCTTGCTCCGGCAGGGAAACACCACATGCAGGATCTGCACCGTGCCGGAGGTGTTATGGCGGTGATGAAAGAGGTTTCCGGGCTGCTCAATTTGGATTGTCAAACGGTTTCCTGCGCCACCATCGGCGAATTGGTCGCCGCTGCAGAAGTAAAGGACCGGGAAGTTATTCAACATTATACCGATGAGGGCGGCTTGGCTGTGCTGTACGGCAATCTTGCGCCTGACGGCGGAATTGTCAAACGGTGTGCCGTCCGTAAAGAGATGCTCCGATTCACCGGCAAAGCCCGGGTTTTTGAATGTGAAGAAGCGGCGGTCAAAGCGATCCTTTCCGGCAAAATCGTCAAAGGCGATTGTGTCGTCATCCGCAACGAAGGCCCCGCCGGAGGACCGGGAATGCGGGAAATGCTTTCTCCCACCAGCGCCATTGCCGGGATGGGATTGGATGCGGATGTGGCACTGATCACCGACGGCAGATTTTCCGGGGCG
>SUWL01000054.1 GCA_015061495.1 Lentisphaerota bacterium | reverse complement strand
CGGCATCCCCGTTTTATGCGGTGATCTGTTCCACGGCAATGCTGATGTGGGTGCATGCCCAGTTCTGGACGCCGGTCCCGATATGGACGGGGATGCCGTGGCAATTCTGGGCATCGCTTGCCGGATCGGTTTTGAGCGACAGTCTGCTTTATTGCGGCGGTCTGGTCATGGCGTACCGTCTGATGGATATGTCCAGTGCCTACCCGATGATGCGTTCACTGCCGCTGCTGCTGACGGTGGCGGTAACGGCGTTATTCGGCATGGGTAAAGAGCTTTCGTGTCTGGCGGTAGCGGGAATGGTGCTGGTGTTTCTGGGATGTTCCTGTATGCAGCTGAAAAAATTCAGTGACTTCAACTGGCGCAATTACTGGAGCAAAAATATGTTTTTTATCCTGCTGACCGCCTGCGGAACGACCGGTTATACGGTTTTTGACAGTCTTTGTCAACAGATCATGGTCAAGGCGGTGGAAACGCTGGATATTTCCAAACCGGTTCTCTCCATAAGTTATTATTCGACCCGCGGTGTGGTGTTGAGTTCAACGCTGCTATCGCTTGCCTTGCTTATTCCCCGGCAGCGCAAACACTTTTTTGAGATGTGGAAAGAGTGCAAATGGGCGCCGTTCCTGGCTGGGATATTCGCGTCGTTGACCTATGTATTGGTCTTGATATCAATGAATTATGTTGACAATGTCTCCTATGTGCAAGTGTTCCGGCAGCTCGGTCTGATCATCGGTTTGCTCGCCGGGATCTTTATCCTCAAGGAAAAAGGGACACTGCCCAAATATATCGGCGTGGCATTGATCGTATCCGGCTTGATCCTTTCGGTGCTGTAAAAAGCGCCTGGCGGCAGAATACCCCGTCCCCGGAACTCTGTTCTGCCGATCCTGTTTTTGCCTGCCGCCGGCAGGTTTTTTTCTATAAAAATCACTCCGGAAAGAGCAAAACACTTGTTAATATACGCAAAGTGTGCTATATTATTCATAATATTAATGTATAGAAGTCTTTTTATTGTATATTTAAAAACAAGGGAACAACTATGAGTGATACTCCATTGCGCGATATTCCGGTGAATATTGAAGAGATCATGCATACCGCATATCTCCAGTATTCATTGAGCGTGAATGTCGGTCGTGCCATTCCTGATGTGCGTGACGGTCTCAAACCGGTGAACCGCCGTATCCTTTATGCCATGGGACGCATGGGCATTACCAAAAGCCACCAGACGGTCAAGTGTGCCAAGGTCGTCGGTGAAGTCATGGGTAATTACCACCCGCACGGCGACTCTGCCATTTACGATGCACTGGTGCGTCTGGGACAGCCTTTCAGTCTGCGTGCGCCGCTGATCGAGGGGCAGGGGAACTTCGGAACAGATGACGGCGACCCGGCGGCGGCAAGCCGTTACACCGAGTGCCGTATGGAACGCCTTGCTGAAGAGATGCTTCAGGATATCAAAGAAGATACCGTGGATATGGTTCCCACCTTTGACGAATCTGACGTGGAACCCTCGGTGCTGCCGGCGAAATTCCCGCAGTTGCTGGTCAACGGTACCACCGGTATCGGTGTCGGTATGGCGACCAATATTCCCACGCACAACCTCGGCGAAGTCATCGATGCAACCATTGCTTTGCTGGACAATCCCGATGCCACCGTGGATGAACTTATGGAATATCTGCCCGGTCCGGACTTCCCCGGCGGAGCGATCATCCGCGGCCGCTACACTTTGCGGCAGTTTTATCAGACCGGTCGCGGCAGTGTCCGGCTTCGCGCCAAAGCGGATATTATCGAAAAAGACGGCAAAGAGCAGATCATTTTTACCGAAATCCCCTACGGAGTTTACCGCAGTGAACAGATTTCCCGCATCGATGAATTGATCGCGGATAAGAAGATCACCGGCATCAGCGATATCCGGGATGAAACCAGTGACCGTGTCGGTGTCCGGATCGTGGTGGATGTGAAAAAAGGTGCAATGGGACAGGTCGTACTCAACCAGCTTTACAGCATGACCGCTTTTGAAACCACGATCGGCTGCACCATGCTGGTGGTCGATCACAACCGTCCGCGGATCATGAATCTGCCGCAGGTGCTTCAGGCTTACATCGATCACCGTCTGGAAGTGATCCTGCGCCGCAGTATTTTCCGGCTCAAAACTGCTGAAGCCCGGATGCATATCGTTTCCGGTTTGATCACCGCCGTGGAAAATCTGGATGAGGTGGTTTCCATCATCCGTGAATCTGCGACCAGAGCCGATGCTCACAATAAATTGCGGGAAAGGTTCGATTTCTCCGAGATCCAGGCGGATGCGATTCTGGATATGCGTCTGCATCAGCTTACCGGTCTGGCGATCGAGAACCTGCAGAACGAATTCAACGAGCTTACCGTCAGTATCGAATATCTCAAGGGGCTGATCGCCGATCACGGTAAACGCGTGGCGGTCATCAAGGAAGAGTTGACCGAGATACGGACCAAATATTCGACCCCCCGTCTTACCGAGATCACCATGGATGACAGCGATTTGAATATCGCTGACCTGATTCCCCGCCACAGCTGCGTGATCACGGTTTCAGATACCGGATACATCAAACGGGTGCCGGCAGATACCTACCGCACACAGCATCGCGGCGGTAAGGGTATCATCGGCATGGGAACCAAAGAAGAGGATCATGTGGCACATCTTTTCAATGCCCACAGCCACGATATCATCTTCTTTTTCACTGACCGCGGTTTCATGTACTGGCTCAATGTGTATGAGATCCCCGAGGGCATCCGTACCGGTAAGGGCAAAGCGATCATCAACCTGATCAAAGTTGAGGAAGGTGAGAAGATCTGCGCCATGCTGACAGTTTCCCGGGAGGATTTTGAAGATTCCAACAAATATATCGTTATGGCATCCAAACGCGGCTTTATCAAAAAGTCGGAATTGGCACTTTTCAAAAATCTCCGCCGGGTCGGTTTGCGGGCTCTGGTCATTGAAGAGGACGATGACCTCATCGGTGCCGCAATCGCTTCCAATGGCGACGAATTGCTGCTTTCCACCAAGCTGGGTATGGCGTGCCGGTTCGATCAGAATGATGAACAGGTGCGTCCCATGGGGCGCAGCGCGCGCGGCGTGACCGGTATGCGTTTCAAGCTTGAGGGCGATGAAGTGGTCAGTCTGGAAGTTATTTCCGAACCGACATTTGATGAAGCGCAGATGGATATCGATGCCGACGATGACAATATGGCTCCGGGCGTGGAGATTGAGGAGGATGCCGCCGGTGAAGATGCCGCCGGTATCGGTCCGGAAGTGCTGGTGGTCACGGACGGCGGTATGGGTAAACGCTCCTTTGTTTCCACTTACCGCAAAACCAATCGCGGAGCGCGCGGTGTGGTCAATATCCGTTTGCGTGAGGGCGAGAATGTGCTTTCGGTGATTCAGATCACCGGCGAAGATGAATTGCTGATCACCACTGAACGCGGTCAGATCTCCCGTATCCCGGCATCCGAGATCCGCCGGGTCGGCAGAGCATCGCTTGGTGTCCGGATCATGAATCTGAATAAGAATGACCGGATCACCGGGGTCGCTAAACTGATCAAAGTCGAGGAAGAGGGCGGTAACAGCGATAATGCTGAAACTCCCGCCGATGTTGACGATGCAGTGACTCCGGAAAACCTTCAAGCCCCGGAAACTGCCGGAGAGGATAACCAGCCGGAAGCGTAAGCGATGTTTGATTTGACCGGATTTCTCAATTCAGTGCGGCGTCCTGCGATAATGGGGATCGTCAATGCCGGAAGTGATTCATTCAGCGAAAGAAGTATTTATTCTGCTGATTCGGCATTGGCGCGAGCCCTGGCGCACCTTGATTGCGGAGCTGATCTGCTGGATATCGGCGGTGAATCCACCCGGCCGGGAGCGGCAGAAACGGCAATCAATCTGGAGTTGAACCGGGTCATTCCGGTGGTCAAAAATTTGAAAAAAGTTCACCCGGAAACGGTGTTGAGTGTCGATACCCGTCATGGAGAGGTCGCTAAAGCCGCGCTGAATGCCGGAGTGGAGATCATCAATGATGTTTCCATGTTGCGCCGTTCTCCGGAAATCGCCGATCTGGTTGCCGCACACGGTGCGGCACTTATCCTGTCTCATTCCCGGGGCACTCCGGAAAATATGAGTGAACCGGAATTTTGCAGTTATCCCGCCGGAGTGGCACACATGGTGGCGGATGAATTGGCACAAGCCAGAGAAAAAGCCATCGCAGCCGGAGTGAAAGAAAACAATATCATGCTCGACCCCGGTTTCGGATTTGCCAAAGATGCCGGGCAATGCTGGGAACTGCTGCAAAATTTGCAGGATATCGCTCCGTTTGAACAGTTGCTCATCGGGGTTTCCCGCAAGTCGTTTCTGGGGAAACTTACCGGAGAAGGCGATCCGTTACGGCGGATCGGGGAAACTTTAGCCGTGGAATTATTTCTGGCACAGCGCGGTATCGGAATGATCCGGACTCATGGTGTCCGGGAGTTGCATCACGCTCTGATGGTGATGCAGAAAATACAGGATGGGATCTGAAATGTCGGAAATAGCCGAATTTTTTACTGACTGGCGTGCCGTACTGCAGGGTATACTGCTCTTTGTGATCATCTATCTGGCGATCTACCATTTGCGCAACACGCACGGTTCACTGGTGATGGCAGGGCTGTTAATGTTTATCGGCTCGCTGTGGGGACTGGCAAAAACCTTTGATTTGGGTATTATTTCCCGGTTGCTGGAAGTTGTCCTCGGATCTTTGCCGTTGATGCTGGTGGTCATCTTTCAGCCGGAATTACGGCGTGGACTGGCGCGGCTTGGCAGGCTGGCGCGGTTGGAAAACCGGCGTCGTCAGGAGTTGATCGGAGAAGTTGCGACTGCGATGCTGAATATGGCAAAGCGCAAGTGCGGTGCGATCGTAGTCATTGAATGTAAGAGCAAACTTCAGCAGTTGATCGACGGAGCGGTGATGGTTGATGCCAAAGTTACTTCGCTGATGATCGAATCGATCTTTTATCCCAATTCTCCACTGCATGACGGGGCAGTGATCATCCGCGATGACCGGTTGGTTGCTGCGCAGGTGATTCTGCCGCTCTCCGGCGCAGACAATATTTCCCGGCAGCTGGGAACCCGCCATCGGGCAGCATTGGGGATTTCCGAGGAGTGTGATGCGGTGACGGTGGTCGTTTCCGAAGAGAGCGGAGCTGTAAGCATTGCCTATGATGGCAAGTTGTATCGGGATTTGGGTGAAAATGAACTTAACCGGATGCTGGATACTTTGATCGTCAAGAAAAATGCCGGGGAATTGGATGAGACCATTGAACAGTTGAATGTTGCCGAACCGGAACAAAGCAAAAACACGGAGCAGCACAAGGGGGCGGAAGTATGAACCGGATAGTTCAGGTGCTTTTCAAACATCCGCTGCATAAAATTGTGGCGCTGGGGATCACGATTCTGTTGTACGCTGTTCTCAATGAAGGAAAACAGCAGCAGAAAGATATTTTGAATATTCCGGTGAGCATCGATGCAGACAGTGATGTATATGTTCCACAGGGCAAGCGTCGCAAGGAGGTGCGGATCACTGTAAAAGGTTCAGAACGGCGGTTGAAAAATATGAATGTCAACGCCATCGTCGGCAAGGTGAAAATACACCGCAATATGTCTGGATTTGACAAGGGTATGGTAAAAGTTCAACTTTCTGAAAAACATTTTTCGTTGCCCCAGGGTGTGGAAATAAAGAGTATTGATCCGGAAGTTATCGAAGTGACGGTAGAACGGTTGGTTTCTAAAGAACTTCCGATAAAAGTGGTCACATCCGGTCAGCCCGAGTACGGTTATGAGTGCGATGAAAAAAGGTTGGTCACCCAGAAAAAAACGAATGTTGCCGGACCGGAATCCCTGGTGAGTAAACTGAATGAAATAGAAACTGATAAGATCCAAATCAGTTCTATGGACATCGAAACATTTACCGACACTGTCCCCTTGAACAATCCCGATCCCGGAGCGTTGACACTGAATCCCGGTTCCGTCGATGTGGAGATTAAAATCAAGCGGCTGCAGATCATTGAGCGCAGTTTTGAGAATATCCCGATCTCTTGGATATCGCCGCTTCAGAAGCGTGTGCGGGTTGCCAGGATCGGCGAGGATAATGTGGTTTTGACAGATAATACGGTCAAAGTTGAAATATCCGGTTTGCAAAGTGAGGTGACTAATATTAAAGAGGAGGGGCTGGTGGTGATTGCCGACCTGACCTCCGAGGAATTTGCTAAAAACGGTGATTTTCTGATCAAACTCCGACCTCTTGCTGATGATTCGGCGAGGTGGGATAAAATAAAAGTCATCCCGGATCAAATCAGAGTTCGGGTGACTTTGCTTGATTGAATGTATAAGTGAACAACTGTTTCATAAACAAATAAAACAAAGGAGCAAAAAATGGTAATCAAGAAACTCAACAACCTTTTTCACAAGCACAGCCGGATTCTTTTCGGTGCGTTTACCGTGCTGATCATTCTGGCATTCACGGATTTTCTTACTCCGGGAAATATCAGCGGATGTGATTCGGCTGCAAATACTCCGGTCGGTATTGCATTCGGTGAAAAAGTTACTGCAGATGAATTGCAGAAAACCTACCGGGATATGTCGATCTACTTCATGATCACTCGCGGCGGAGAGGTGAATTTTGATGCCAAGATGATTTTTTATCAGTATTGTCAGATCAAGCGTGCTGAACAGCTGGGGATTGTTGTCAGTGATGAAGAAATTGCGGAAGAGATCCGCAAAAGTCCGCTTTTCAGTAAAGAGAATTCGGTAAAAACTGCATATAGTAAATTTCTTAAAGACCGTAATTTGAATTCTGCGGATGTCAATGAAGCCATGCGTCAGAATATGAAAATTGAAAAAATGCTCAATACGTTGACCGACAGTGTTGTGGTCAGCGATGCTGAAGTGAAGGCCGCATTTGAGAATATGGAGCAGAAAAGAGAATTTGCGACATGTGTTTTCAAATATGATTCGTTCAAAGTCGCCGATCCTTCCGCTAAAGAATTGGCAGAATATTTTTCCAAAAATCAGGAAAAGTATATGACTGCCGGTTCGATCAAAACTGTTTCTGCTGTCGTGCCTTACGCTAAATATAAAGACAGTGCCGCTAAAAAAGTTACTGCGGAAATGATCGCTGCTGTAAAAAAACAGTTCCCCGGCGGAATGGCGGATGCTGACGTGCGTACCATGTTGGAGAAACAGATCGCCTCCGGCGAAGCTCAAAAAGAGGCATTTGCTCTTTATCAGGAAGTCAGCGGCAAAGTTAATGCCGCGCTGCCCGCAGCAAAACAGATCGCGGCATTCAGATCATGGGCAGAGGGTAAAGCTCTGGAAATCGTTGAACAGGACAATGCTTACAGTCAATCCAATGTGTCAATGCAGCAAATGCCGTTGACCGGTTCCCGTCTGATCAAAGATTTGCAGCCTGCTGAAAACGGAGTCATGATCACTGTCCTCAAAGATCGGGAAGCTCCCAAAAAACAGGCGATCACCGCAGTCAGAAAACAGCTTATCGAAGATTATAAGCTGTCCGTTCAGCGGACCAAAGCCCGGGAGGCCGCCGAAGCAGAAGTCAAAAAACTTAATGCCCTTAAAGGTGATGCCCGAATCAACGCATTCAAGGCGCTTAAAGGTGAACATAATAAAGAAAACTTCCCGGAAATGTCATTCTCAATGGCAGCCGGATTCTATGCCCAGATGGGTATGGTCGGACAGCTTTATCAGATGTATTCCGAAGTATTTGGCATGAATATCGGTGATATTTCTCCGGTCGTGTCCGATGAAAATGGTGTAAAAGTGTTTATTGTGGTTTCCAGGACTGCCGCTGATGAAAAGGAATTTTCCAAAACGGAAAAATTTTATGCTGAAATGGTGAAAAATATGAAAGCGCAGAATGTTTTGCAGACGTTCTTTGAAGATCTCCAGCGGCAGTGTCAGTTTACCATGGCTGACGGCAAAGACGGTGAAAAATCCGGAGAACAGGCAAAATAATGAGTCGTTGTGATGCCGGCAGTTCCGGAGCGGTCGCTCTGGGACGGCAAATGACCGTGGAGTTTTACGACTGTTCGGCGGAGATCCTTGCGGATGTCCGCCGGATGGAAGAGGTGTTTCTGGAGGCGGCAAAGGTTTCCGGGGCGCATGTTGTAAACTCCAATTTTCACTCTTTTGCACCGCAGGGAGTCAGTGGAGTGCTGGTGATTTCGGAATCGCACTTTGCAGTCCATGCCTGGCCGGAGCATGATTATGCGGCGGTGGATCTGTTTACCTGCGGGGCAGGGGTGGATTTTGATTCAGCAGTAAATTCGCTTGCATCGGGCATGCGATCCGGCAGATGGATCATTTCCAGTTTGGTCAACCGCGGTATTCTTCACGAATCCGGTCAGTTGGAGAGATTGGTTCCAGTCGTGGAAAACGACCGCAGTTGCGGTCTGCAATTATCGTGGCAGGATCGTTTCAACAATTCCGGTGCCCGGGCGATATCCGGCTGCATTGATTTGTACGATTGTGCGGATACGGATTTTGATTCCGAGGATAAATGGCGAAATTTTGCGGATATTTTAGCCGGTAAGTTGTCGGAATCTGATGGCGGCAAGGGGCAGTGGATCTACTTCCCGCATGGAGAAAATAACGAGTTTTACCGGACATTTACCGCGGGCAGGATCACCGGTTTTGTGTCCCGGAACCGCAACGCCGTGTACCTGAATATTTTTACCGATGGATTTTTTGATCCCCGACCGATGGCTGAATTGGCAATGGAGCTGCTGGACGGCACTTACTACCGAATGCAGGTGCAGATCCGTCAATAGGGTAAATATGATCAAGCGGTCAAATCCTGTGTATGGATTTGACCGCTTGGCATAAGTGACAAAATAGGTTGCAGAAGCTCAATTTCTGCACAGTTTTTCCGCAATGGAAATGAAAAATCCGGACAATCCGCTTTTTTCCCGGGGCATACCGACTTTGAAATTGAGAGGTTGGATATTCTGCATCACCGGCTGTCCGGTGGACGTGTGATTGAAGTTCAATACCGGATTACCGTTGCTGTAATTGACCTCCGTCGCGTAAGATTCTGCACTGGCAGCATCATTGACATACTCTCCGGCAGTTGCGCAACTTTCTTCTGCAATTTGCTGTTGAGGTACAGGTTCCGCTGTGGCGGGAGCTGCCGGTAAAGTCGGGAGTTTCCGGTGGATGAAAAAATCACCGCTGCAATTCGGACACTGACAGATGCCGGTGGAATCATACGGGAATTCATACCGGATTGAACAATGCGGGCATGCCGCGATATGAGATTGTTCTCCGCGGGAGACTTCAAAGGCAAAAATAATCAGTTTATTTCCCTTGTGGATCACCTTTTTTCCACATTTTCCGCATTCGAATTTCATACCGTCCGGCAGTGCATCTCCGTCCAGTTGATAACGTTCATTACAGCAGGGACAAGAAAATTCGATCATAATTTATATTCTCCTGACAGAGTTTATTTCTCTATGATAAAGGAAATGCCGTCTTCAGAATCGACAGTTTCCTGAATAGCGGGGATTTTGGTCCGTTTAAGGCGGATGACGCTCGGTTTTGGTCCCGGCTGTTGAGCATCATTGCTCACTTGGACTGTCTGCGGATACTTCGGTTCTTCCGGGATATCCTTAAGAATGGGATCTTTCCAAACAGGGATCACTAATGCCAGGAAGAATGTAAAAAACATTGCCGCAATGCACCATCCGGCAACTGCAAGACCGGTAAATTTGATGAAGTTTTTTTCAAACTTGTTCAAATTTTCCAGTTGTTCAGGCATTTCTGCCAATGATACAGTTTTTATTCTGGTTTTTTTCCGGGTGATGATTTCCCGGTACAGGAATCCGGCGCACAACGTCGGGAAAGATAGTGCTGCGACCATCAGCGCATCATAATTACTGCGGATCAATCCCATCAATCCGGCAAAAAGTCCGATCAGTACCAGGGCAGTACCGGTCAATGCCCAGCCGATCATTTTGCGGCGGGACGTTTCCGGCAGAGAGCCGGTGACTGCGCCGGTGACGGCATTTTGCATGACGTAATAGCATCCTCCCTGATACTCATAGACAAAGAGCCAGTACGGAATCAGCTGCAGGACAGTTTCTCTGGCTTCGATCCGGCTGGTGAAGTGAAGATTTTTCTGATAATCGCCGGGCAATTGATCGATACAGCTGTTTTCGATCATATCATTCAGGGTCGGTACGGCGTAATTATCTTCTACGGCATTGGCTTCGACATCGCATCCCAGGTAGGCGATGCCGTTTAAGAGTTCCGGTTGGAAATAGTACGGTTGGGTCTGGATACCGGCAGATAATTTGCAGGCATCCGCCGCCAGACCGCGGTTGCAGAGAACAGATGATGCCGGAGCGTAAACTGCTGACTGTCCCATTGCCTGCCCGCTGCCGGGTGACCAGGCAACCCCTTCTTTAGCGTTATCATCGGGGTAACCGATATCGGCATTCCACGAGGCTGTCCATTGGATGGTGTGGCGGAAAAACGGCCAGAAGTTCAACGTGAATTCCCGTTCTGACAGCGCCGCATACAGTTCATCCGGGACATCCGGACTTGAACAGAGAAACGAGCGTACTGCATTGCGGAAGGCTTCTTCCGAGCTGTTTGCCGGATAAATCTGTTCAACGGCCGGTGGTTCCGGGGCGGTGGCAGCCGGGACCAGCGAGTTGCAGTTCCCGCAGTATGGGCAAGTGCCGAACCGGATGGTAGGGTCTACTGAAATAGATGCTCCGCAACCGTGGCACTCAACGGTGATATTTTGAAAAGCCATTATGATTTGTTCTCCTTTGATTGGATATTTAACATACAGACGCCGCAAGATGCAATAAGCAGGAAAAGGCTAATCAACTCAATTGTCATCAGCCATTTCCAGCTTAAAGCCGTTGAAATGAATACCATGATCAGTGTTACCGTAAAATAACATGGAAAGATAAATACCAGCATCGGCAGCTGCATCGGGAAAAATTTGTTCATCCACTTCGCGGGGACCAGCACCAGCAGAATTTCCGATAGAACCAGAAACATTACTGCTGTCCACACTTGAGCATTGACCTCCCAAATCAGCGGCAGGCCTGTACTTAAAAGCAGTGCTGCGATGAATATAACGATCCTGATCAGGTTTTTATTCATTGGTTCACCTTGGGATTTTGCAGCGGATTGCCGCATTCCGGGCAGAATTTGGTTCCTGCCGGCAGAATTTTACCGCAGCAGGAAACTTGCAGTGGATTGCCGCATTCCGGGCAGAATTTGGCATTTTCCGGCAGACAGCTTTGACAATTTGCACAGCGGTTGCCGGCAGCAGGTGCAGCGGTATTCAAAATACCTGATACGCTTTGGGCAAATGCCGGGGCCACAGATGCGCCGGCAGCTGCCCCCATGCCCAATCCCAGACCGGCACCGGCAAACATTCCGGCGGTTCCTTCGTTTTCAGCTGCCCCCTGCAAGACGTCAAAAGAGCGTTCCTGGGTGTAGTTGTAACCGCGGATGGTCATATCTGCCCGTTTGCTCAAACTCTCCCGCAGTGCGGTGACCGCCGGATCATTTTGCGGGAAATTCACCGATTGTACAAAGAAATTTACCAGATCAACGCCGAATTCGACAAATCCCGGACGGATTTTTTCTGCCAGATTTCCGGATAGTTCTTCCAGATGGCGGTTGATTTCAAAAATCGAACAGCTGCTTCCTCCGATGGCACTGGCGATCAGGGCATTTACTTTAGTCTGCACCATTGCCTTGAATTGTTCGGTAAGCTGTTCCGTGGAAAAAGACGTCCGGGTACCGACCAGTTTCTGCAGAAAAAGCAGTGAGTCGCTGATCCGGATGCCGAATTGTCCGAAACATCTGACCGGCACCGGGATGTTGAATTTCGGGTCAAGCAGCTGTACCGGTTCCATAGTGCCCCAGAGCAGATTGAGCCGGGAGGTTTTCTGTACGAACCACACCTCTGCGGAAAATGGAGAGCTGCCGCCAAAAGGAATATTGATCAGATGTTTCAGAAGCGGAATGTTATTGGTATCCAAAATGTGAGTGCCCGGCAGAAATGGTCCGGTTATCTCTCCGCCGAGGACCAGGAATGCTTCCTGGGATGTGGAGACGATCAGCCTGGATGAGGTGGTCAGTTGTTCCGATGGGAACTTCCAAACCAATTCATCGGCTTGAGCATTCCATTTTACAACATCGATTATCGCCATTTTTCACCTTTGATCATTTGTAGACAACATAATTGCGGATCAATGCGTAAAGCACTATCAGCGGGGCGAGGGTGAATACCAGATAGAGGAAAAGGAATGCCACCGCTATTTTCAGCGCAAAAATGATGAATGTTCCCCAGAAGTTGTGTTCGACACGTTTTACATTGCCGAATCCATCGGTGTATACGGTCACGGTGGATCCTTCGGCGGTGGCTACGGTATTCAGGGCCGAACCGGTTATTTTTCCGAAAATTTTCAGCGAACCGCCCAGCATCCGGTAAACTTTTGAGTTTTCCCGGGCGTCGATCAGATACGCTGGAGTCCAGAAGGCAAGCGGGCAGAAGATCACCAGCAGAAACATCGGGTGACCGGGGTAGACATAAAATACCAGTGCCAGATAGACCAGCAGCATGATGATCCTTTTTATCCAGCCGGAATCAACATTGATCCACGGGGCGACCAATGCCCGTGTGCGCCAGAAACAGACTGAATCAGACAGGCGATTGAGCTGGGCTATCGCCTCTTCCGAGGTCGGCAGCGCCGAGGCGGTGACCTCCAATTCCGAGTAGACTGCATTGACTTCGCCGTGCGAACCGGCATCGAGCAGATAGTCGCCTGTCTGTTCGTTATAATCATCGACAGCCTTGCCTCCGGAAACACGGTTCCACAGATCATTTGCCATTTGATTTGCCTGATCTTCCGGGATTTGACCATAGCCCTGATTGCGCAGAGCGATCATCTGTTCGGCGGAATAAAGGCGCGGCCGTCTGCCGATTTCCCGGGTAAGGACGACCAGCATGAAAACGACATAAAAGAGTGACACCAGCACGCCGGTGATAAAAAGACGGGCATCAATGCCGTTTATGGTGTTATCAAAAGGGATATAGGAGAAAAAAAGAAAATCCCGGGGTGTTTTCTTTTCTTTTACATAATCATCATAGATCTTCTTTTTCTTCTCATATTCAGATATTGCCGGATCGACATGCTCTTTTTTTTCTGCAGTTGTACCGTTCTGCAGTTTTTTGGGGGCTCTGGTACGGACGATCTCAAATTCCGGATCGTCGGTGATGATCCGCTGGCTCAAATCCAGTTCTTTGGTCTGCTTTTTGGCAACGATTTCAAAACTGACATTTTCATCGGATGAGTCATCTGTTGAGATATCGAATCCGGGATCATTATTCTGCTGCCCGGCGGATTTTTGAGTGGAAACGATCTCAAAATCATCTCCGGAATCATCTGCATAGGTCAAAGGACAGAATACTGCGCCAGTCACCAGCAATGCCGCTGTGATTATACGCCATTTTTCCCTCAACATGATCTGTTACTCCTCGTTGTCGACCGGGTGAAACATGATCGAAGGATTGATGTCGGTCATTTTCATCGACATTTTGGGTGCAAATTTGAAACTGAAAGAGGTGCTTCCCCAACCATGTTCATAAACTCTGGTGGTCGTTAAATAAATTCTGACTTTGACAAATCCGCGTTTCAATGTCGCCTGGGCAGTGATATTTTTGGGACCTTTGAATTCCCGGGTCAGCAAAGTTTGGTTATTCAGGAAAATTTTTGCATAACCGTCAAAGTTCCCCCAGATCAGGGAAAAACGGTAATCGCCGCTTTTGGGGACTTGCAGGTATCCTTCCCACATAATAAAACCATTGTCGGTAATGGATTTCAGCTCTTCACAGGCATGAATATTTACGGAGTCAAACACATTTGCCTCATCAACAAAACCGCCGTTGGGGACCGAATCGGGTTTGTTTTTGGTCTTTTCGCTCCAGGCAAAGCAGCTCGCTCCCGGTGCCAAGCGGATTTTTTTACCTGCATAAACTCCGGTGCAAAGCATAAGAGCCAACACTGCCAACATTACTTTTTTGATATTCATGTTTCCATTTTCCTTTTGTTACTGTTTTAGGGTTGAGTGGATATGGTTTTTATTTTCAGATGTGAATCACCTTCTCCGGTGCATCCGGCGTTTCGGCGGGGTATGATGATGCCGTCGTGGCGCCGGTTTCCTGACGGGGGCTTTGCGAATATGTTGGCGCGGGTTGCGCAGTCTGGGACCGTGATGGGGGTGACGGTAGCGGAAAACATGATGCCGCACTCTCGGCGGTGGAGGACGCTTCCGGATGGTACGGTAAACATATGTGCGCCGACCAGGTACATAACGTCTGGTGACATATACGGTGCTGGTATTGTAAGATGCCGGAACCGTAAAGTTTACCTGCGGCATGGTAATCGAATATGCCGGAGCAGTAATCAATAACGGTTTTCTTTGCGGCGGTGCTGTCTGTACGTATCGCATTTGCGGGATGCCGTTTTCATCATGGGTGAACATGATCACACCACAAACTTCACTTAAATCATCTTCTTCGATATCGTGGATATCGGGGTCGTCATACGCCGTGGCGGCAGATGCAGTGGAACGCTCTTTATGAATAATTACTGTACCATCATCATCGCCGCCGAATTCTTCATTTTCGACCAAAACAAATTCGATGTCATCTGCAGAAAGCGGCAATGGTGATGCAGCAATAATGACGCAAACCGGAACTATGCGCAAACAGAGCCCGACTGCCAGGAAAAGTGAGGAACGAACGGAGTTACCTGTCATAATGCCGCTCCGTTTCTGTAAAAATCCATTCCGGCAATACCGGAAATGCATGGGGTAAATAAAAACTTGTATGCCGGGGGGGGCCAACCGGTTTTAAGCAAGCCTTTATTATACGCTTGGCTTCGCCAATCGAGCCTGTCTGTCGCGTTGCTCCAGACAAGCAATAAATTTTTCGCTTCGGTTTTAAGCAAGCCTTTATTATACGCTTGGCTTCGCCAATCGAGCCTGTCTGTCGCGTTGCTCCAGACAAGCAATAAATTTTTCGCTTCGGATATAAGCAAGCCTTTATTATTTAATAAAGGCTTGCTTGCTTGCTTGCTTGCTTGCTTGCTTGCTTGCTTGCTTGCTTGCTTGCTTGCTTGCTTGCTTGCTTGCTTGCTTGCTTGCTTGCTTGCTTGGCTTCGCCAATCATGCTTGTCTGTCGCGTTGCTCCAGACAAGACAAGCTTGCTTGCTTTGTATGCATTCGTGGGTGTTGCGGTATTATTTATGCTTGCTTGCTTGGCTTCGCCAATCATGCTTGTCTGTCGCGTTGCTCCAGACAAGACAAGCTTGCTTGCTTTGTATGCATTCGTGGGTGTTGCGGTATTATTTACGCTTGCTTGCTTGGCTTCGCCAATCATGCTTGTCTGTCGCGTTGCTCCAGACAAGACAAGCTTGCTTGCTTTGTATGCATTCGTGGGTGTTGCGGTATTACTTATGCCCGGCTGATTGCCGGATCGGAACGTTTCCGGGAAACTGGTACAGCAGGACAACGGATATCCCGCACCATAAAACGGCGCGCCAAACTCCGCTGAAACAACAGATGCTCTCATTGACTGTATTCCCCCACTGTAAAAATCATTGTCACGACTGCTTTTATGCTTGTGACATAACAAAATCTTTTTTAATATAGTGCATAATTTTTTTATTGCAATAGCAGATGAAAAAATTATTGAAGTTTTTTCACAACTGTCCGGTAATTGTTGCCGGACAGTTGTGATCGGGGAGCAGATATTTTAATGCAAGTTTTGCAGAGAAGTTGTCCTGTGCTTTGGTGTAAGCAGGAAAAGGAGTCGCGTTAACAACTCCTTTGATCTTTAGGTTGCGGTACTGGTAAAAACTGTGCCGTTTTTGGGGATGGGCGGCATTTTTACGCATTATAACAAACAATTGTTTTTTCCTGACAATTTTATCTTTCAGACAGACAGGAAGTGCTGTCGAAAGAAACTCTAAACAGGAGAAAAATGTGAAAAAGTTTACTGCATTTGTGTTGTTGGCGGCTTTTGCCGCTGTGCCGCAGCTGTCCTGGGGAAATCCTCCGGATGACAAAGTTCAGAAAATCCGTTTCATGGAGGATGACGGGCAAAACTACATGACCTCAAAAATCTATACCCTGAAACATCAGAAGCCAATGATGTCGTCCCCTTTGTCCTCGGAGCAGTTAAGCGTTATGCGAAAAACTCCACCGCTGACCGGATAAATTACTCTGCCGGTAAGCAGCAGTTGGTCGCTGTGACCTGTCCGGCACCGCTTATTCCTTATGTTGATGATCTGATTTCCAAACTTGACCGCCCTGGCACGGTAATTGAAGGGACCGGAATTACCCGGAATGTCTATAATCCCCAATGGCGCCACGGTGAGAAATTAGTAAATCTGATGGTCAAAACCGGTATCAGCTCCAATGCGTCAGAAGGAGCTGATCAGGACGCTGTTGTTGCCTACGATGCCGCCACCAATCCCTGTACCCCTGATAAGAATAAAATCCTTCTGCGGGGCGTGTCGGTGAATCATCACACCCCGGCAGAAGAATCATTCCAGTAAAAATCACTAAAAATAATATTTTCTTATTTTTCCATTCCATACGGATTTCATAGTACTGCTCCCAATCGCCGCCATAGCTTGGCAACAGTTTTAATATATATCCGGAACCGGGATTTTTCGATGTATGATCATTCCCAATGATTTTTGTCCCACCGCACAATTTTTCCATCAGGCAAAGTTGCTGTACGCATTTTTAAATTTAATTCAAAAATACTGACAAGTTCCCCATTCATCTGAATATATTTTTTTCCATCAGCAGTCCGGATATAATCAGCGATAAAGTCTTTGTTGTAATCAACGATCACAGCACAATTATAATTCAACATAAAATAACTCTCCGTTACCGCCCAATAAAAATCACTTTCAGCGGCGGCAGCGCCGACACTTGCAATGTTACCATTTTCAATTCTTACTGAAGCCGCATTGCTGCCCCGGCGGCAAAGAAAATCATTTTTATCGCCTTCTACTTGAAATTCTGTCCGCGCTGAAACGAAATATCGGCAGGCAAAATAAATATTTCCTGACAAGAGCAGTAAAAACAGAATAAAACAAAATAATGATTTCTTTGTCATGATTTCTCCGGTCATTTATATTTTTCGTGTATCAATAATATAGTGCGGATATCTTTTTTTGCAAGAGCTTCGGCCAGTTTTTCATAAATATTCAATTTTTCATCATCATTTAACTTTTTCGATTTTGATACAACATTTCTTGCTCTGGCTGCCCATATCCCATAATCAGTAACTGCAATAGAAGCAACTTTAATTCCACCTATCATCTCTCCAATACCCGTCGGCAGATGACACCGGTTCTTTTCAATGACCGCAGCAGAAGTTTGGGTAAATATTCTGGTATAACACAAGAATTCATTCCATGCCAATACGCATTTGGATAATTATTATCACCCATTTTATCTTTGGCATAATATAATGCTGATAAAGTGGTGTTATAAACGGAAAAATCTCATTTCTCATCATACGGAGCGTAAGCGGAGTGCTTCATATTGTGGAGTGTTAGCGGCTTGTCGCGGCGTAATGAAATGAAGACGGAAACTATGCTTCATCTGTCAAGGCGGATTTATGAAGCACTTTGCGGCTTTTGCGGAAAAAGATGGAGGCTTATTTTGTAAGCATACTGTTCTTTTTGCCGACAATGTAAGTGCATATATTGTCGCCAGTTACATTACAGGCTGTTTCAAACATATCAAGCAGCGGATTGATACCGATTGCCAATGCCACAATAGTTGCAGTCTGTGCATCATCAAGTCCGAGATTGCTCAACACCATGAAAAGCAGAAATACACTGCCGCCGGGGATCCCGCCCGCTCCAACTG
>SUWL01000053.1 GCA_015061495.1 Lentisphaerota bacterium | reverse complement strand
GGTACTCTTTGTTGAGTTGCAACCGCACTTTTTTGTGCAAAAAAATGCCATGATGAGATAACAGTGCTTACGAGCAGTTCGATAAGAGTAAAGCGTGTACGCTTTACTCCGTCATGACGGAGTAAATTTTTGGACATTTTGTTTTCCCTTCTGCAATATACTGTTTTAAGGTTTTATAAACACCTGTCTATATTATACACAATGGCAGTGAAAAATCCAAATACTATCTGGCAAAAAAACAAGCATTTTTCAGCAAATTTTGTTTTTTCGCCGTAAATCCCCCCATTTTCATCAGTAAAAAAGCGCCGGGAGGTGCGTGTCACCAACCGTCGATGAACCGCATAAAAAAAGCCGGAGTTTCCTCCGGCTGGCTTGGTTTAATGTCACTTGGCGATAAGCTCATTGATCGCTGCACCGCAGCGGTTGCGCCATGAATCGACCTTTTTCTGATTGGGATTTCTGACGATCTCTTTGCTCTCTTCCAGAAGTTTCTCATATTCCGGGAAGTTCAAGCCTTTGGCTTTGCAGCGGGCAAGTTCTTTTTTCAACCGGTCCATATAGGCGACATCTTCCAGACCTTCACGGATGGCTTCAAAACGCTTGGTGGTAACCGGCACTGAATCATGCCATGCCAGCGCAACACCGTCATCGTAACCGTCACGGTGATCAAACGGGTCTTCTTTGACACTCATGACCGTCCACCATGCAACACCATCCAATCCCATCTGGTAGCAATCCCACGGATAAAGCCGGTAATAGTTAAGCACATCCTGAACTTGCATATAGCGGGCGCAGCTGTAACTCCAGACCTGACAGCCTTTGGCTTTCAGACGACGAATGACATCCTGACCGCGTTCACCGTCTTTGAGCAAGCCGCGGATGACCGTCCACATCTTGTAAAATTCCGGCAGTTTGGCAGCTTCGATATCATCCATAGTTGCGCCGGTCGGCGGAGGTGCGGAAAGATAAACCGCCTGGAAGTGCCAATCTTTTTTGAATTTGGATACTTCATCACGCACCGAAGCCCAGGCCGGGATATGCGCTTTGACAAACTCATCGCGGATCAACGCTTTGAAGACAAATTCGCCGGGCTTGAATCCCATATCAATGAAACGCTGTCCCATCATCCGGTACCATTCGGCATCAATGGGATTATTCCAACCGATGACGAACTTCATCTTGAGTTTAAGCGCAGTCTTGAAAAATTCCTCATTAGCGGTCAGCGAGATATTTTTGTCATATTTGACACCTTTGGGAAGTTTGTTGCGGTAACCGTCGCGTCCCCAACCGGTAACATAGTTGAAACTCTTTGACCAACCATGAGTGATGTGGTATTCGTGGGATTTTTTGAGCAATGCCACTTCATCATAGATATTGAAGTTCGGTCCCCACATAAAGGACTGGAGCGGCCATTCGTGCGTTTCGGGCAGAGTGAAGTTCCAGATTTTGATATTCATGGGGATGGAACGGGTTTCGATGGAGTTGTCATAGGCACTTTTGATCAGGATTTCGGCGTCGTAATCACCGGCATCCACGCCGCGGGAGTTGAATACCACCCAGACCCGCACCGCCGCTCCGGGAGTGACAACGATGGAGTTGTCCAGAGCGGGAACCAGCGGAGCAGAGATGATATCGCCGGAGTGATTGAGGAATTTTTCCACGTAGATCTCAAAGTTTTTAGTGGAGATCCCCTTTTTGCTCCGTTTCACTTTGGGCACGACCCGCAGATCCATTCTGCCGTTGCAGAAAAGTCCGGAAACGATAAAGCAGACCGCTTCACGCTCATTGCCGGCAAGCTGGAGTTTGAGCGAAGAGAGGTTCTCAAATCCGACCGGCGGCAACTCATCCGGAGTACCGGTGGACCATGGGGAAGTCTGCCAGATCATGTAGGGATTTTTGGCGGCGAAAAGCGCAAATCCGTACAGATTGTCAGCTACTTTGGTACACAATTCTTTGCTGACCGTGCGTTTTTCTTTGAGAGCTCCGGCAAACGCCGTCTCGTACTCATCGACCAGCGGGACAATTTTCTGCATGGCGGCAACTGCTTCACGCAGAGCGGGATGACCACTGTCCATAAGCACAGCGAGAGTACCGCGCTCACGGCGGACTTTTTTCACCGCTTCAGAAAATCCGCCGGGCACCATCGGGAATCCCGCCGGGATGGAAACTGAACCGATTTCACCACTCTTATCCGCCACGGTAGCAATCAGTTTGACCGAATCCATACCGGGAACAGACGCCGAGAAATCCACGGAGGTTTTTGCTCCGCCTGCCAGTTTGATACCGTTTTTCTCATCCAGCTCCGCAAGATGGCCTTTGCGATCCTGCAGGAAAAGTTTGACATTGCCGGTAAATTCCTCTTTGCCGGTGTTCTCCAGAGTGATTTTCACCGGATTGACCCCGGGAAAGAACTCTTTGATCGAAGAAGTCGCCGTCACAGATGAGGTGCCGGATGCCAGAAACTTCAACGCTGCCAGACGGTAGCGGCGGTTGTTGCCTGCCGACGGCAGACGCGGCATCGAACCGTTGTCAAATTTGTAGCGCACCACCCGGTAAAAACGCATTCCCGGACCGATATCTCCGGCAAAAGGACGATTCATCCCCAGTGAAGCGAAGGGGATTTTCATCTCAAAATCCCAACGGTCATCAAAACGTTTGGCAACGATCTGTTTCCCGTTGATGTTCCATTTGCGGTCACCGTCGCGCAGATCGGTAAGTGAACCTAACGCATTGACGCAGATCTGATGGAAACCGCGTCCGGGAACATCGATGAAAAATTCCACATCGTCATCCTGCCAGAGCGCCTGATCGTCCTGATCCCAGCGCGCCACCAGATTTTTCATATCCTGATAACAGGCTCCGGAAACATAAAGAGCCGTCGGAGAATACAGCAGTTTGATAACGGTGCGGTTCTGAATGAGCTGATCTTTGGTATTGCGCAACGCGGGAATGGAAGGGGCGTTTTGCCAGACCGCTTTGCTCAAATCGCCGTCAACTTTGAAATCAGCCGGGACGAATCCGGCTTCAAAATTAAAATCTTTGACATCAACATTGCTGGTATTGGCCGCGCTGACGGCCTCGGTTTTTACCGGAGTATACCCGACCGCGGGAACCGAACCAGGATCGGGAAGTTCAAAAGGGATGCCGGCAAGATTCGCTTCGTAATCCTGTTTGATCTCTTCGTCAGTAAGCACCCGTTTCAAAATGCGCACTTCATCGAGATACGCCTGGGCGTTGTGACCTTTGGAAGCACTGAATACGATCCCTTTGGGCTGGAGAGCATGTCTGCCGCCGAGTTTGCCGGAACCGATAAATTTACCGTTGATGTAGAGTTTGGCAAAATTCTGTTTCTTATTCCAGGTCAAAGCGATCTGCATCCATGCGCCCTTGCCGCAAGAACTGATCTCACCGACGGCAAAAGTTTTGGGAGGCGCACCGGCACTGGCGGTGATTTGGGTGGATTTTTGTCGTTTCTGGACGTGAAGTTCACGCCAGTTGAAGTTCTTTTTCTTGCTGCCTTCCTCGCGTACCAGATGAAAAAAGACACAGTGGGCATACTGGGCGGTATTCCATTTGGGCATGACCCAGAACTGGAGAGTACCGGCATCGATGGAGAAGTTTTTCTCCGCATCGAGGAAATATTGCTTGCCCCAGCCGTTGAGATCGACAGCCTCCTGTTTGCCTTTACCGGCGAAGGGGAATCCGGCGTTGCCGGTGGTCAGTTTGACCTTGCCGGTGATTTCGGAATTTTCCATATTGCCTTTGTCAAGGTCAAGCGAGTGGTCAAAGTGCGCCAGAAGCAGAACATCTTCCGGGGCGACTTTCACCAATTCCGCGCCGACGACGATCAGCGGCAGTGCACAGAGTGCAGAGAGGAATTTGATTTTTTTCATTTTGTATCCTTTTATGTTACAACTCAAGTCAAATTGTTTTTGTTTATTCAGCATAATCAGCCATATTCACTTCGGCAAAATTTTTGTCATAAAATATTCTGGCAATCTTTTCCGAGTGCAGTTCTTCTGCAGTTTTAGCGGCAGCATGACCGTCATGGAATCCGATTTGGGCAGTATCTGCATGTCTCATATGCAAACGCGCTTTGTTTGATTTAGTTTGCGTATAAACAGCCGAAGTCTGATTCCGACAAGCGAATTCATCATAATTGCCACCGCTGTAACTATCTCCAACGATAGGACGGGCAGACGGACTGATTTTGTAGTAAACCTCTCGATTGCCGTAACCGGTAACCTTTGTTTGAGAATCATAACGCGGCGTACCTTTCTTAAAGTACATATAGCGACCGCTTCCCTCAATAAGCATTCCATAAACAGTCCCGAATTGTCCGCGGTACGGACGATTTTTGGTGGTGGGAGAAGGAGTGTACGGGAGACTCGGACAACGCACTGCCTCCTTCCAGCCGGGAAGTTTCGACCAACTGGTTTGATATTTCCCGAGAGTGAAAGTCCAAGGATAGTCGTGATAATTATACCACATCAATTGCCCCTCATTCTCGTCGGCATAGTTTATCAGCAACATCATCGTTTGTTTAAGATTACTGATACATGAAGCAGACTGTCCCCGGTTGCGGGCGGAATTGAGTACCGGCAGCAGGATCGCGGCCAGAATCGCGATGATGGCGATTACAACGAGCAGTTCGATAAGAGTAAAGCGCTTGCGCTTTACTCCGTCATGACGGAGTAGCAACTTTTCGGACATTTTTTCACCTTTATTTTTATTTTTCCGGGGAGAAACGCTCCCCATTCTACTTGCGATCATGATATAATATACCACCAAAAATCCTGATTGTCAAGATTTTCCCTGCCCAGTTTATTCCTGCGGACAATCAGGTCTGCCGCACTTGAATCCGGAGGCAGAAGGGATATCAAATTCAAAAGTCAACGCCCTGCCCTCATTGCCGAATGATTCCACCGGAATGATTTCAAAACGGCAGCGGCTTGCCGGACGGATCACTTCGCCGGGCAGACGGAAAACTTCTTTACCATCGGCAAAACTTTTCAACCGGTAAAACATCGCCACATAACGCTCATCCGCCAGTAATTTCTCCTCCTTGCCGCACTCAATGACCCGCACCCGGTAGTGATGAACCAGATCCGGATGCTCCGCCGGGTCGCAAACCAGATACAAATATCCGAAATCATAACGGAAATATGCCATCGCTCCCGCCGGGAATTGCGGTGCCGGTGAAGTTTCCCTGCGTTTGGCAGTATAAACCGCCTTTGCCGGAGTGTAAGGCAATCCGATGCGCCACGGAGCATGGGGTTTGATCTCCCGCTTGTCCTCAACATTGAATCTGCGGATGACAACCTCCTGATCAGATATTTCCATAAACATCACCTGCCCCACTTCCCGGGCGAAGGGGATGATCACTCCACCGCAGGCATTGTAAAAACTGTAATCAGACATGCATCCGTAAGAGAGCGTGGAGGTCTGAAACGCAGTAAAATTCCCCTGCCAGATGCTCCGTTCATCTTCCAAAGGCCAGTGGGTGTGCCCGGAAAGGGAAATCACCTGCGGGTAACGGTCAAAAATTTCCCGCATCCCCCCACGGGTGAGCGAATCACCGCTGCCAACCATCGTACCGGCGGGAGGATAGTGGGTCATTACGAAAACCGGCTTGTTTTCATATTCTGAAACAGCCTTGCGGACAGCACTTTCCAATTTCTCAAGTACTTCAGCAGAATAACGGTTATCCGCAATATCTTCAGAAACCGAAATAAACGGTATCCCGCCGACAACTTCACACCAAACCGCTTCATTGCGCTGACCGAAAATCTCACAGAAATTGCGGTAGATCTCTTCCGGATCGCGTTTCATGCCCGCCGGAGCCCAGTAGTCATGGTTCCCGGCGCACGCCAGCATGGGAACTCCCGGAAAATATTCATCGTACAACTTGCGGTAAAAACGGAAAGTTTCATAATTGGTGCCATCAGCCAGATCTCCGGCAGCCAGCACCAGATCCGGTTTCATGGGAGCGAGTAATTCAAAAGCCTTTTTCACCCGCCCCATCCCCCAGTCATTCAAGGAAGGGTACGCCTGTGAATCACTGATAATTGCAACTTTCAAGCTGTCCATAAAACTGTTTTACTCCTCATCTGAACTTCGGAAACGTTACTTAAAATACATTTATCTGCGGCGGATGTCAAGTTTTTCATTGAAAAAACTTCCGCTGACTGCTATATTATGTGGAAACTAACAGGAAAGATACACCAAATGCAAAATCCAGCTCTCCACGATGATTCAATACGCCGCAAAAAACTTGCCATCCTCGGTTGCGGAATACTGCTCTATTTCCTCACCTGCATGGCAAAAGTCCTGATCCCCGCCGCGATCTATGACGATCTGATCGCTTACGGGCTGGACTCCCGGATGATCAGCAACACCGGAGCATTTTTCATGTATTCTTACGCCGCCAGCCAACTGCTGGCAGGAGTTTTTTCCAACCGCTTCGGCGGAGTGCGCATACTGCTTTACGGCGGTGCGCTCTTTGCTTTGGGGACGATCGGTTTCCCGTGGGTGAAATACTATCCGCTGATGCTTCTCTGCCGGGTCATCACCGGTCAGGGAGCCGGAACAGTATTCCTCGGAGTGGTCAAACTTTTAAGTGACCTCTTTTCGGAAAAATTCGCCATGGCACTGGGTCTGACCATGCTGGTGACCTATTTCGGTCCGGCATGCGGCACCACCCCGATGGTTCTGCTGGTAAAAGCGGTCAAATGGCAATGGGCAATGAGCATACCCGGATTTGCCGCCCTGCTGGGAACACTGCTGATCGTCCTCTTTATGAAAGGAACGATCAAACCGGTGGTGCGCGGAGAAACGTTTCAACCGTTATTCACCATGCTCCGCAACCGGGCAATGTGGCTGCTGTGCCTGACTGCCCCGGTAACCTTTGGAGCATATTACGTCATTTCCAGTCAGCTCGGCATCAAAAGCCTCGCCGACCACTGCCGGCTGCCCGCTGAATATGCCTCCACCATCATCATGGCTCTGACCGTGGTCGTCGCCGTTACCAATGTCGCTGGCAATCTGGGACTGAAACTGTGCGGAAACCGCCGCAAACCGATGATCCTCATCACCTTTTTCCTGACCTTGACCGGTGCAGCCGTTGCGGCACTGGGATTCAAATACACCACTTCGGCGTGGATCATATCTGCCGGATTTGCCGTGATTGCCATGTCCGCCGGATTTTTCCCGCTTTACAGTGCCGTTGCCAAAGAGGTCAATCCTCCCGAAGAGACCGGACTGGCAGTAGCTCTGCTGAATTTCTGGTGTTTTGTATTCATCGCACTGTTTCAGAATATTTCCGGAGCGATCCTGCAGCACTTTGCAGTTGCCGGAAGCAAAATTTTCCCGCCGGAAGCCTATTTCCCGGTATTCATTTTCATCGCGGCTGCCGCAATATATGCTGCCGCCGCCGGATGTTTTCTGAAAGAAACCAAACCGGAAAATTGAACTCCCGTCCACTTGAAAAAACTCCATTTAACGTGTATATTATGAAACGATTTTTTTCATAATATTTTAAGGACTGATGATTTGAAAAGCCCTCAAAGTAAAACCGGAGAAAAAGCATTGATTTTGGCCGCAATCATAATCTTTTGCGGTGCAGTTTTTTGCGCTTTCAACTCGCCGGGTTGCGCCAGTTTTTCCGATTCCCAGTTTGACCACGACTGCGCCATTACGCAAGTGGCTTCAGCTTCCGCCTCAATTATCAGCAAACCTCTGCAGCGCCCTCTATTCAGGAGAGGCGCTGTTTTGTTATCATTGCTGCTGGAGGATTTTTTCACAGTCCGGGAAGAACCGGTGCCGTTAAACAGCAACAGTGAACCAAACAGTCCGCGTCTGCATTCAACGGGAAATCCGGCGCGCGCCGCCCCGGGTCAGTCAGTCAAACAGTCTGGTATTTCGTAATTTTTCAAGGAGTAATCAATGTTGAACACTATAGCTACAGTCGCCGGAGGATTGGCAATATTCATTTTCGGCATGAAAATGATGAGTGACGGCCTGCATCATGTCGCAGGAGAGAAGATGCGTTCCATCCTCCGGGTGTTTTCCGCCAACCGCTTCGCCGCCATTTTCACCGGCGCAACAGTAACTTGCGTGATCCAGTCGTCCAGTGCAACAACCGTGATGGTAGTGGGATTCATCAACGCCGGACTGCTCAATTTGAGTCAGGGGATCGGGTTGATGTTCGGTGCCCATATCGGAACCACCATCACCGCCCAGCTGGTCGCATTCAAAATCTCCTGGATCATCATGCCGGCGATCGTACTGGGACTGCTGTTGAGTTTCATACCTCAACCGCGGATCGCGAAATGGAGTGAAACAGTGCTTGGATTCGGTTTCCTTTTCCTCGGTATGGAAACGATGAGCAACGCACTGAAAGCCATCGACAAAAGATTTTTTGAAGAGGCTTTCAAGTTCTTCACCTGCATCCCGGAAAACGGCATGATCCCGATCACCGCATTGCTCGGAGCGATCATCGTGGGTATGGTGGCAACTATGATCATCCAGAGTTCTTCAGCATGTACCGGTATCATTATCGCACTGGGTGCCAGCGGCAATATCGACCCCTATACTGCCATCGCATTAGTGCTTGGTTCCAATATCGGTACAACTGTCACTGCCATGCTGGCGGCACTTACTGCCAACCGGGTGGCAAAACAGGCGGCGATCGCCAACACGTTGTCCGTTATCATCGGAGTCACCGTATTGTGCCTGACATTCCTGATCCCCGGTAAAAACGCCCCGGCGTTTTTTACCCTGATCGAATGGCTCGGCGGAAACACCCCCCGCCAGATCGCCAATGCCCATACGGTATACAATGTGTTTTCCACACTTTTGCTGCTGCCGTTTATCCCGCTGATTTCCAAACTCTGCGAAAAACTCCTGCCGGTTAAAAATTCCAAGGTCAAATATCAGAAACTCGAACCGCATCTGCTGGATACTCCGCCCATCGCACTGGCTCAAACAACCAGCAGTCTGCGGCAAATGCTGAAAAAAGCGTGGAAAATGATCGACTGTTCTTTTAAAATCTACATCAAAAACGATGAAAAGAATCAGTCGCTCGTGCGGCAGCTGGAGAAACGCGAAGCTGATATCGACGAAAGACAGAAAGATATCACCGAATATCTCTCACAGTTGATGCGGCGCGATCTCACTTCCCGCGAAGCTGAACAGATCCCGCTGCTGCTCCATTGCACCAATGACGTGGAACGTATCGGTGACCACACGGAAATCATCCGCGCCATCACTGAAAAACTCAATGCTGACAAGATCCGTTTCAGCCCGGAAGCCGAAATCGAATTCAAAAATCTTCACGGCACCTTGCACGATCTTGCCAGCGCTGCAATCAGCGTGCTTGAGCAAAACAACCCGGAAGCCATCGGACAAGCACAACAGATCCAGGAACGGCTCTTTGCCATGCTTGACCGCTCCGAAGCAGAACACCTTTCCCGGATCAATAACGGCGAATGCCGCCCGCAGGTGGGACTGCTTTATCTGGAACTGGTCGAAGAGATCCGCAAAGTCGCACGCCACCTGGAAAATATCAATGACCGTGCCGGTATGTTCTACGAAAAACTGCCAAAAGCAGCACGTTGACCGCAAGAGACACACAATACAATAATATTTATCACCCAAAAAAAGTTACAAAAAAATGAACATAATCATTCAAACAATTCTGACCACATTCGGCGGCTTGGCAATTTTCATTTTCGGGATGAAAATGATGAGTGACGGTCTGCACCATGTCGCCGGAGAAAGAATGCGCAACATACTGCGAGTTTTCTCCGCCAACCGGATCGTGGCAGTCATTTCCGGTGCACTGGTTACTTGCGTGATCCAGTCATCCAGTGCCAGTACAGTCATGGTCATCGGTTTTATCAATGCCGGATTGCTGACTTTGACCCAATCGATCGGTCTGATTTTCGGAGCGAATATCGGTACGACCATCACCGCCCAGCTGGTGGCATTTGAAATCTCCTGGATCATCATGCCGGCAATCATCATCGGTTTGGCATTGAGTTTCATACCGCAGCGCAAGGTTGCGAAGTGGAGCGAAACCGTTTTGGGTTTCGGTTTCCTTTTCCTCGGTATGGAAACGATGAGTGCCGCTCTCAAAGGACTGTCAAAATATCCGGCATTCAGAGATGCTTTCCGTTTATTTGACTGCGCACCGGCAGACGGCAGCAGTATGATCCCGTTTTTTGCCATGCTCGGCGCAATTATCGTCGGACTGGTCGCTACACTGCTGATCCAGAGTTCATCAGCATGCACCGGTATCATTATCGCACTTGGTGCCAGCGGATTGATCAACATTTATACCGCAGTAGCACTGGTTCTGGGATCCAATATCGGAACGACAGTCACTGCCCAGCTGGCGGCGCTTACTGCCAACCGGGTGGCAAAACAGGCGGCATTGGCACACACCTTATTCAATGTGACCGGAGTTGTGCTGATCATGCTGACCTTCCTGGTACCGATCAAGGGACAACCGGTGTTTTTCACCATCATCAGTATGCTTGGCGGGGAACTTCCCCGGCAAATCGCCAATGCGCACACCATTTTCAACGTTGTCACCACGCTGGTGCTGATCCCCTTTGTGCCGCTGTTTGCCAAAGTTTGCGAAGCACTTATCCCGATCAAAGATAAAGCGGTCAAATACCAGAAACTTGAACCGCATCTGCTGGATACTCCGCCGATCGCCCTGGCACAAACCGCCGGCAGCCTGCGCCAGATGCTGCAAACCGCATGGGATACCAACGATTGTGCGTTCCGCATCTATATCGACAATGATGAGAAGAACCGAAACGCCGTAAAACAACTGGAGGAAAAAGAATCCGAAGTCGACGGCTTCCAGAAAGATATCACAGCTTACCTCTCCGAACTCATGCGCCGGGATCTGACCGCCAGAGAAGCTGAACAAATCCCGCTGCTGCTGCACTGCACCAACGATGCCGAACGCATCGGTGACCATACGGAACTGATCCGTGCCATTACGGAAAAATTGAATGATGCAAATTTGCGTTTCAGCCCGGAAGCCGAACGGGAGTTCCGCAGTCTGCATGGAACTCTGACCGATCTGGCATCAGCTTCGATCGCTCTGCTGGAAAAAAGCGGTATCGCGTTCCAGAAACGTGCCGAGCAGATCAATGAACGGCTGAACAACATGCTCAACCGTTCGGAAGCAGAACACATTCTGCGGATCAACAACGGTGAATGCCGCCCGCAGGTGGGCATACTTTATCTGGAACTGCTCGAAGAGATCCGGAAAATTTCCCGTCACTTTGAAAATGTCATTGAGCGTGCCGACATGTTTTACAACAAATTGCCGGAAGCCGCGAACTCATCCGGAGATGCCTGATCATGACCGCCATAATTTGGCAAACCGCCGGAGGGATCGCCGGTTTGGCACTGCTCTATTATGGAGCGGAATTCCTTATCAAAGGCGGAGTAAGCATCGCGCTTAAACTGAAAATACCAGCCCTGATCATCGGTCTGACACTGGTGGCATTCGGCACCAGCGCACCTGAACTGGTGGTCAGTGTCGATGCCGCACTAAAAGGCAGCGGAGATATCAGTATCGGCAATGTGGTTGGTTCCAACATCTGCAATATCGCGCTGATCCTCGGATCAAGTGCATTGATCGCACCGCTTGCAGTTCAGAAAAAACTGCTGAAGTTTGATATGATCATATTGATGATCGCCTCGATTGCGGCGATGGCATTTTGCCTTCTTTCCAAAGGGATCACCCGCTGGCAGGGAGGGATCTTCTTTGCCGGGATCATATTTTACACGTGTTACAGCATTTATTCCGGTAAAAAGAGCGGAGACAGCAATCCGGATGTTGCCCAAAGCAAAATTTATCCCTGGTATCTGGCGGCAATTTTCGTTGCCGGAGGCTTGGCTGCACTGATCGGCGGAGCCAAACTATTCGTCAATGCAGCAATTTTTGTTGCCAAAGCAGGAGGGATCTCCGATGCGGTCATCGGCTTGACCGTAGTTGCAGTCGGAACCAGTCTGCCGGAGTTGGCGACCAGTGTGATTGCGGCAATAAAAGGTGAACAGGATATCGCCATTGGAAATGTGGTGGGATCAAATATTTTTAACATCCTTTGCATTTTGGGTGTTGTGCCGCTGATCAGTCCGATCCATGCGCCGGAAATCAATATCGTTGATTTAAGCATGATGCTGCTGTTGACGACAGTTCTCATACCGCTGATGCGTTCTGATTGGAAAATCAACCGCCGGGAAGGCGCATTTCTGCTGTTGGCATACTGCGGATATACGGCGTATTTATTCGTCAAATAACGCGAAAAATCCAACCCTCCGGTCAACCCGTCGGGTTGGATTGTGGTTCATCGACGGTTTGTGACAGAAATACAAAATTAAAAAAGATCGGAAATAGTGTTGAAAAACAGTTTGCAACCTTGTCTCTTTGTCGGACTGGTCAGACAAATCTGACTGGTCGGACAGATTCGGTGTGCCGCTGCAGTTCGGTATAGCCCGCGGCAAGGCTTGCGGGTTACAGGGTGCGGCGCTGACTGTGAACACTGAGAATTCTATGAATACTACGAATTCTGTTTTTCGGGGGGGGGCGCCGCTATTTTTCAAAAGCCCAATAACAGAATTCACAGCATTCCTAAAATTCCCAGTTGGGCTTACAACAACTTGCGTAAAAAAAAAGAAAACCGGAAAAATCGCAACTCTTTGCAGATTTTTACCGGTTTGATTTTTTTGCAAGCAAAAAAATGGAGCCAATTATCGGAATCGAACCGATGACCTATTCATTACGAGACTGACATTCCCCTAAAGGAAATAGGAAAAGTCAGTCTTTTATCAGTCTTCATGATATCTTTTTAATGGGTGTTTCATGGTTGCCAAAAGTTGGATTACCAAACAAATCCCCTTGAATTCCATTGATTCGCTGCTGCATATCCTCAAAATTGACATGAGTATAGTATTCTCTTAATACAGAAGAATCGTCACCAATGATCGCTTCGACATATGCCATTGGAACATTATTTGCGGCACACACCGAAACAAAATTATGACGGAACGAATGAAATCCATATATATTAGGGCGTTTCTTTCTTCTTGGAGTCAATAACGATTCATTGTCTGAACTTTGCGATGAACGAGTGTTGACGGACACCCCGACAAAAGCAAGCAGACGTTTTATCTCGTTAGAAATACCTCCGTTGTCACTTTTGGTATTACCGCCTAATCTTTCGTGGCGTTCTTCATCAATGTAACGATGAGCAATCGTCGGCATTACATATCCACTGATTCCATTATAATGTATATGCATGAGATGTTCGTGCAACATCGGCAGTAACGGAATTATTAAGGGACCTTTATTGAAACGGCGAGTTTTTGCGGCAACAACCGTTATCATTTTACGATCAAAATTAATTTTATCCCATGTCAACAAAGCACAATCTTTTAAACGCATGCCAGTACAGATCCCAATAATTACAAGAGTTTTAAGCTCTTCTTTTTTTATCGGAGTCAATTTGGTCGTCGGAATGACGGAAAAATTATCATCATCACATGCATCCAACAAAAGAGGAATATATTCAGATGGTATGGGTTGATGAGACATTGTCTCATTGGGAAGATGTTTGATCTCTGCAAAAGGATTAGAGGTCAATCCACCACAAGTTGCCATCATCTGAAAAAACATTTTGTAAGTCACAAGATAATCATTGTAAGTGGAATTTGCCATTCCTTCTGCATACAGTTCACCAGCGAATTGCTGAGCGATGGCAGAAGTAATTTCATGAGGAGAATTTATCTGAGGATAATTTATTTTAATCCAATGATAAAATTTATTCCATTGAAATTTTCGGAATTGGAAGCGCGTACCATTTTTCAGACGAGGATCATTCTCTATCATAGGAAGGACATCGTCAAGTTTAAATGATATCTGATTTATCAACTGTTGCCTTTCGGCAAAACGATTCAGCAATTCTTGTTCTGAACGGATGTTTTGAACGGCACGAAGATCTGCAAGTAAATTTCTTGCAATTTGCGTGGCCTGTAATTTCGAAACAGGATATTCCCCAGCGGCATCCTTCAAGGTTTTAAGTTTTTGTTTACCATCGATATCAATATATTCAACAACCCATTTGCCTTTTCGCTGATACACGGTAAAGAGTGACTTGCGGTTTTCGCTCATTCTTCACCTCCATTAACCTAAATACCATAGGTCATGAAGCGATAAAGGCTGTCATGATCGATCATTATCTTACGATGACCGAACTTAACACGCTTGATCAAGCCTTTGTTAAGGAAATAATTCAATCGATGCTTATCACACTGCAAGGCGGACATAGCAGTCTGAGAATCAACCAATTGAGGCAATGGTTTGATTTTTGGAGTAGCGGATTCAAAAAATTCTTTAATCTGCTCGAACTCTTCTTGAGAGAACTGATTATATATCAATCCCCCTTTTACGACATTTACAACTCTTTCTTTCAATTCTTTCGTCATTTAATATTCCTTGTTTTTGCGGCGGCAACAGTTTCAGTTCAGCCTTACCCAGGTATCCCTACCGCGAAAATTAATATAACATATATTTAAATAAAAGCAACTGAATTTTTAAAATTCTGAAATTTGCAATTTTTTGAAAAATTTTTTACACCTTTTCTGCCGTAAGCACTTTATAATTAACTAATCTATTATTTAGTCAGCAGATTTTAAATTGTGCATGGATTGCTCCATGCACATTCTATACCTTATATATTACAAATTACAATATTGTTCTCTGTCGAAATTCAACCCGACAATGGATGACGGCAAATTAGCGAGAGCCAGATGCTCAACATTCAGAGCTTCACAGCGTTCAAAAGAACAATCTTCGAAATTGGCAAATGCGACATCGGCATTGCCGAACATGCATGATACCATACTGCATTTGGCAAAATTGGCATATTGAAACGATGCATCCATAATGCAATTACAGAATTTTGCACCAGAAAAGTTCGCGAACTGAACTTCAGCCCCCTCAAATCGGCAATTATTGAAGTTGCAATCATGAAAATCTGCATAACGCAGTTCAGAACGGCTGAAATCAACATTGTCGAACGCAATTCCCGCAAATTTACAATAATTCAATGTCCCACAACGCCAATTGATGTTACAAATCTCATTGACCGCCGTAAAATCGGCAAAAGGACGGTCAATGCTCTCCCGCCACCGTCGATTGGGAAGTTTCTTTTCAAGCAATTCAATAATTTTTACAGATGACAATTTTTCGATCATACAAAAATCCTTTCTGGGTTAATATGCAGATAAGATAGCATCTTTTTTGCAAAAATCAAATCTTTTCATAGCAAAAAATAAATACACAACAGATTAATATTCAACTAATTAATTATTTTAATTCAGCATCTTTTTTGAATCAATAATCACAAAAAACATAATATAATAGATTTGACTTTTTTATCAAAGATGATATCTTATAATGTATAAAAAACGACCGTTTATTTAACAGCATTTTTCAACGGATTTTTATGCTGAAAACGATTGGATTTTTTGACAACGTTTATTTAACACTTATTTTGTGGAGGCAAAGGAATGAAATGTTTGATTTATACGCGTGTTTCAACAGATAGACAGGAAAATGACAATCAGATTGCCCAACTCAAAGAGTATGCAGAAAGAAACGGTTGGGATATCGTTGATATTATCACTGATGTTTGCTCTGGCGGTACGGCAGCAGAACAACGGCAAGGATTGTCCAAAGTATTTTCTCTTGCAAACCGAAAAAAGTTTGATGTGTTGTTGTTTTGGTCGCTCGACCGATTCAGTCGAGAAGGTAGCCGCAAAACATTGGAATATTTGACCAGATTGGATGCATACGGTGTAAAGTGGCACTCATATACGGAACAATTTATCTCATCGTGCGGAATTTTCTCCGACGCCATCATCGCAATCATGTCAACATTGGCACGGCAAGAGAAGATCCGTATTCAAGAACGAACTAAGGCAGGCTTGGAGCGCGCGAAGCGGAAGGGCAAGGTTCTTGGCAGACCACAATCTATTGATAGAGAAAAAATCCTTAATCTCCGCAGCCAAGGACTGTCAATGCGAAAAATTGCCGCAGAACTTGGCATATCGGCTCCACGGGTATGCCAAATTATCAATATGCATTAAAAATTAATTTTGCACGATTCGAATAATGCCAAGAGAGTACCGCAACCGCTTTGACTTTGAAATAGTGGTAAAATAGCACCAAAAAAATACAAAAGATTATTTTGGAAGCCTTGATTAAATTCAAAAAACATATTTATAATCAAGAATTTGCAAAACCTTTTGACTTTTTTTGACAAGTATGTTATATTATTGGCATATTACGGCGGCACCGTGGAACAGAGAGCATAAGGCATGAAGCCTATATATTAAGGAATAGGAAAGGAGCATTGGATATGGTGAAACAGTTGGAGTAAATGAGCAGAGGTTGAAATTTGGAAAAAGAGTATCAAAAATATAAAATAAAAGAAAAATTAAAATGAATAAAAATTTTGAAAAAATCGTTGATTGCTTGATTGAGAGCTACACCAAACAAATTGAGAAAACAATTAAACAGCTTGCAGAAGATAAAGCCGCAGAAATCATTGAAGAAAATTATCTGTTGCAGACCGTCAATTACAGTGGCATTACTTATGACCCCGAAATTGGAACAGATGAAAGTGCAGAACTTTCTGAAACTGAATTTGAGGTTGGCGGTAAATTGGATTGGGCAGAGCTTGCAACACTCTGCCACATTGAAGCAGGGATTGATGAATTGGAAAACATGGAAATTGAGTAAGGAGGGTAATACATGGAAAAAATAAAAAAAGAAATCAAAGAAATTTCCGCAAAGAAACTGAACACCACAGCGGATATTAGAGTAGAACTTGAAACTAATCTGGAATACTTGCCTGAACTGGCAGTAACAGCAATGGTTTATTACAGCAAAAATGGGACAGATTATGTTTACCACTTTGCTTATGCTGAAGATGATATAAATTTGCCTTACTATGGTACGGGGGAAACTCTCGGTAAAGCATGGGCAAATTTCATGGATGCTGTAAATGAAATGGATTTGTACGGATATGAAATCAAAGGAGATAGAAAATGAGTAAAGATTATACATTGCAGTTGAATAGTTATGGTAATGTGAATGGTATTCCGTAGGGTTGGTATTCCGTCCCCCAAACGGTAACACAGTTAAGAGCGGCAAAAATCCCAAATTACAAATCATGTTTGGGATTTAATGAAAATCATGGCTATTATAAACCAATTTTGGTGAATATCATTCCCAAAAATTACAAAGGTGTTTTGACCAAATGGCTGAACGGCAGAAAAAAGCCGAAAGCTCAAACACGGCAGGATAAAATTCTGGCATGGTGCAAACGTTTATCCAAACTCACTGGATGCAGTATGGATGATGCCACTCTGATTGCAAACCAAAAACTTGAATATCAAGAGTTGAAAATTGCCGAAATGGAAGACAGACAGCAAGATCGTGGATATTCAATCAAGCGTGAAAAGCTGATAAATGCAATGTATAGGACAAACCCATTACGCAGAATAATAGATGTCGCCCATGCTGAAGCAATTATGCAAGCCCATAAACGCCACACAGAAACTAATTATGATGCGATGCTGTATGAGGCACATTCATTGATAGAGCAAGGCGAACTTTGCAGGGACGAAGCCAAAGAGTACGCACGCTTGAATTGCAAACCGAAAACTCTTATTGAAGAATGAAGTTTTTTCAACAAAATTTAATAGAAGGTTTGAAAAATCCATAAGTTTGAGCTATATTTTACTGCTTTCATAGTATTTTTACTGTGAGAAGCGGCTAATTGACAACCGTTATATTTCAGCAAATATGCTAGTGAACCGACCAAGTTAAAAAGTTATATTTGTCTTACGAATAGGTGAAATGTATCCGGTGAGATTGTGTCTACACATCTTGCCGGGTGCTTCTTTGTACTCGTAAGACAGGCTCTTGGTCGGGCCTACTAGCATAGTGCTTGGAGGCATTCGGCTTTTTTTGAAT
>SUWL01000052.1 GCA_015061495.1 Lentisphaerota bacterium | reverse complement strand
GCGGCGGTGATGCGTTCATCCATTGCCGCCAGCCACATGGTCTGATTGCCGCCACCGGAAGCACCGCAGGCACCGATCTTGTCTTTGATGACGAAGTCCAGCGACTGCAGCAGATCTACTCCGCGCATATTGTCCACGACCTGCAGGCCCATAAGCGTTTCACCGAATTGGAAAGGTGCGCCTCCCAGCAGACCGCCGTGACTGGTATAAGAGCCGTGTTCCGGGCATCTTTCTCCGGTGCCGAAGGCATCGACCGCGAGACAGACATAACCGGATTTGGCGAGCAGATGACCGCGTTCCTGGATCCGGGGGGCAAGGCGGCCGGATTCCCAGTGGCCGTGCATGTTGATCACGGCAGGGAAGGGACCTTTACCGGCTGGGACATAGAGGTTGCCGGTGACATAGACACCGGGGCGGGACTGGTAACAAAGTTTCCAGATGGTGTATCCGTCATGTTCAAATTTGCCGGTAACTTTGAGATCAAGCGGGACGGAATGATCGACCCGCACGCCGAGAGCCTGCCAGATCTTTTCCCGCAGTTCAGCCGGTTTCCAATCCTTTTTATCAAACGGCAGCTGGTGCATGAGACGCCGTCTGGCAGCTTCATTTTTTAATTCACTTTCGACCAGAGTTCCATTGAATCCGCCATTGAATACGAATGGCAGATCCAGCATTTTGCTTGGAGCCGCCCATGCGGAAGCCAGACTCAAGGCAGCAGATGCCGCCAAGAACATTTTTTTCATTTGCGAGAAACACCTTTCATTATAAAATTAATCCAGTGAAATTTCTTTAAGCGAATTTGCCGCCCACACATCCAGACTGTTTTTGTTGGAATTTCTGATGGTAAAAGTACTTTTTCCGTCCACGTGACCATCGACAAAAAGCTGATTGGCATTTTTGCTACAGTCCGCCGGTGTATTTACTCGCATCATCAGAACGGCGTACTGCCAGAAGCGAGGGAAGCAAATGTTCGTCGTTATCATTTGTGTATTACTGCCAGTAATTGCCCACTTGCTTGAGATTGTTGATACAACTGGCAGTCCGCCCGCGTTCGCGTGTCTGATTGAGAGCCGGGAGCAGGATCGCCGCCAGAATGGCGATGATGGCGATCACGACCAGCAGTTCGATCAGCGTAAACCGGTACCGGTTTACTTGCCGCAAGGCAAGTAAAGAGTCGTTAAACGGAATTTTTTTCATAGTAAATCCTTGGGTTTAATCGAGAGTGAATTCTTTTAATGTTGTTGCTGTCCAAATTTTCAGCAGATCACCTTCGGTAACGGTGATAGACTCTTTGCCTTCAACGTGTCCGTCGGCCATAAGCTGATTGGCATTACGGCCGTGAGCACCGTATCTGCCGATGTTGAAGTAGTTGTCGGTCAGTTTGTAAACGGTGTTTCCATAACCGAGTCTGCCGTTTTTATCGGCAAGGTCATTTTTCTTGATTTCCGGACGCCAGTCATCGAGCAGAACCAGCGTTTTGCTGGCATATTTGCTGAGTTGAGTGGTTTTTCTGACGATATCGGCATAACCATTGCGGATACTGTTGAGATAAAAATTATAACGGTAACTGCTTGCCACCCGGTATGAATTGTGAGCCCAGTAATTGGACGGATTGGCAGAGGGGCAGAGCAGCAGATCATGAGTTGCTGCCGCTCCGTCCGGAGTCTTGACATTGTAATAGGGATTGAACATTTTATGTCTCAAACAGTATTCCAGCCAACCGCGGGCAGTAACGTGGTTATAGGCTGCTGCACCGACTTTAGAAGTGTCACCAATAAGCATTTGATCGTCATTTTCATCAGCATATCCCAGCCAGAAGTTGCCGAACTGCTTGAGATTGTTGATACAGCTTGCAGCTCTGCCGCGTTCGCGTGCCTGATTGAGAGCCGGGAGCAGGATTGCCGCCAGAATGGCAATAATGGCGATCACGACCAGCAGTTCGATCAGCGTAAACCGGTACCGGTTTACTTGCCAAGCGGCAAGTAAATGTTTTTTCAAGGATTCATTTTCCATAAGCAGTTCTCCTTTTTTACTTACGGTTGTGTTTTTATTCTGCTTAAACGATCTATTGTTTCACCCAATTCAATCCGCCACGCATCCAGATGGGCTTGCGAAGCAAGTTTCATTACATGCAGCATTCTGGTTGTGATCAATTCCCGCAATTTGGTGCTTTCTTCTTTGCTCAAGACCTTTTCCAGACGTTTGAGCTGTTTATCCAGTTCGTGCATATACGCCACATCTTCCAAACCTTCGGAAAATGCTTCCAGCCGTTTGGTCGGTACCGGTTTGCGGTCATTGCCCAGCCAGGCGGCACCGTCATCATAACCGTCCCGGTGGTCAAAGCCGTCAATACCGCGGGCTTCAAGGATATCCCACATTGCCACACCGTCGGTTTTATACTTGTAACCGCGCCACGGGGTGAAGCGGAAATATTCCAGTACAGCTTGCTTTTGCATTTTCGTAGCGCAGTGATAAAGCCAGAGTTTGCAGTTGTATTTTTTGAAAAACGCAAGAGTTTCCTGACACCGCTTTTCGCTTTCGGAAAAGACTCCGCTGATAACGGTCCAGTTTTTGAAAAATTGCGGCAGTCCGTTATCTTCCAGATCTTTCAATGTCGCTCCTTTGGGCGGCGGAGTTGAGAGGTAAACCGCCTGAAATGTCCACCCCGGATCGACCTTTTTCAACTCTTTGCGGAATTCGGCATGCCGGGGGATGTCGCTTTTCATAAACTCGTCTCCGATGCCTTCTTTGAATATGAAGTCTTCCCGGGAGAAGCCCATACCGGTAAGCCGTTTATCCATCAACTGATGCCATTCGACGGATTTGCAGGTGCCCCAGCCGAAAACGAACTTCATTCCGAGTTCTTTGGCAGTCCGGAAAAATTCTTCATTGGCATGCATTACCACTTCCGGATTGAACGGTTTGGATTTATCCGGCAGATCTCGGCAGTTGCGCATATTGTAGAAGCCTCTGGTGTACCGGCAACTTTCGGTCCAGCCATAGTTGATGTGGCGGGAATGCATGAGTTTGAGCATGGCAGCTTCATCGTTGTCCAGCCGGTTCGGACCCCAGAAGAAGCTGTCGATGGGCCAGTCGCGGGTTTCGGGGAGGGTGAAGTTCCAGACTTCCATATTCACCGGTATTTTTTGATCGGCAATGGCGTAATCGTAAAGCGGCTTGAGGATGATTTCGCTTTTGTACCTGCCGGCAGGTACTTCGCGGGAATTGAATACGATATGCACCCTTACCGCTTCGCCGGGGGTGACGGTAATGATATTGCCGTCGGCGCGGATCAACGGAGCAGTTATCAATTCGCCGTCATGATTGGTGAACGGTTCGGTATAGATTTCAAAATTATCCAGCGGGATATACGGGACTTTGCGTTTGGAAACACCGGTCGGTACGAAACGCAGTTCCAGGCGTTTTCCGCAGAGCAGACCTGCGACGTAGAGGGTGATGCGTTCTCTTTCGTTGCCTGCCTGACGGAAATTGAGAATCAGCGGCGTTTCGGTCGGATCTCCATCGGGAAGCGGAGTAAGTGAACCGTTTTCCCACGGCGAAGTCTGCCATACCAGATAACGGTAGCGGTCACGGAATCGGAGAAAGCCGTTGGCAAGCGCCATGATATCTGAAACCTTCTGATCTTCCACGGTTTTGCCGTTATCCACGGCAGTTTTTACTTCCGCGTTGAATTGATCCAGCGCCTTGCGCATCTCTTTGACCGCTTTACCTGCACCGCGATAGACCGGGTGTTTGATTTCAAAAAGGTCAAAACAGCTGTGTTCGATGACTTTGAGCTGCCGGTCAAGTTCCGCCAGTGAAACTTGCAGACTGGGATATTTGCGCTGCAAGATCCAGCTGCCGACGGCATTGTTTTTTTCATCCAGCAGGGCAATAACGGCACGTTCTGTCCGGTCATCGGTTACCGGCAGCATGAATTCGACTTTACCGGCAGCATCATAGCGGGCGTTTTTTTCAGCAAGCATCCGGTTTCCGGCATCGTAAAGCCGGGTGCGGATCCGGAAATTTCCCTCCAAACCGCTGACCGTTGCTCCGATTCGGTTCATACCTAAAGTAAAGGTCGTTGCGGCAACTGTGATCTGACCTTTGCTGCCCAGTGCCGGAGCGAAGAAAAGTTTGGCAAGTTTGGTGCGCTCCCCGAGTTTGCCGACCGGATAATGTGGATAGGTTGAATTACCGCTGCCGTGATGCCGTTCGCGTGCCAGCCGGATGCCGAAATATTCTCCCGGTTCAGGAGTCGGTGTCCGGAAAGCGGAAAACGGCAGCATGATCTCCAGCGACCAGAAATCCTGACCCCGGAAACTTTTTACTTTCATACCTTGGGCATTCCATACCGATTTCCCCGCCCGGGCGTCGAATACTGAACCGAGAGCATTGATGGCAAAATGGAAATAATTTTTTTCTCCGCCGGTATCCAGCAGAAATTCAAGACAATCATCATTGTAGATCCCCAGATCGTTCTGGTCAAAACGCGCCACCAGGTTTTTCATATCCGGCTCATAAAGTTTTGCTCCGATAAAGAGCGCTTCGGCATTGTAGAACATTTTGACTTCAGTTTGCGGATCAGCGGGGGCGGCAACTTTTTTACGGGAGAAAAAAGGCGGTACTTTGGCGGCATTCTGCCAGATGGCATCATCCAGTTTGCCGTCGATCACCGGGGCAGTACCGGTGATCCCGGCAACATTGATCGTCACATCGGAATAGATCGAAGCGGTCGGTTTTTTTTCTGCCGGAGCAACCGGGGCAAAGGAGATATCCTTTGCCTCGGGCGCGGCGTTGACGGTGGCGGGAAGCGGAAACTCATTACCGTTTTTAAGATACAGGTAATCCTGTTTGACCTCTTCCGGAGTCAGTGCGCGTTTGAGAATACGGACTTCGTCGATCAGGCTCATTGCCCCCCAGCCTTTGGGGTGTCCGAGGAGAAATTCCAGCGGGGATTTCCGCATCCGGTAGAAAAATGAAGAACCGATCAATTCACCGTCAACATAGAAGTGATACTTTTTGGCTTTTCTGTCCCAGGTAACAGTGATATGCCGCCATATATCAGTGGCATGTGGCAGTTCCGCAGTGGTGACCCCCGGGTTGCGCAGATTGCCATTCTGATACGCCTGAAGCGCCTGTATATCGGGCCGTTTCCGGACGATGAATGATTCCGGACCGCCCCAATTTGATTCATAATCATTGTTGAAGATCAACTTGAAAAACACACAGTTATAGTGTCCTTTTTTACCCCATTTGCCCTGTACGAAAAATTGCAGAGTACCCTCCTGCACGTTAAAACCTTTTGCGGAAAAAGCCGCATACTGGTTACGCTTGGAAACATCCAAAGCCTCGGCACGCGGGGCACTGTTTTTGAATGGATATCCTTTATTTCCGGTGGTGACGGTGGTCTTTTCCACGATGCCTTCACTGATACCGGCTTCAGGTTTGAGCGAAGAGTTGAAGTGCGCCAGAAATAACACATCTTCCGGTGCGACTTTTGCCGGAACCGGTTCCTGCGCCAGCAGCGGCAGAGAACTTAATGTCAGCAGAAATAATATTTTTTTCATAAAGGTTCCTCTGATTTATTGTTTGGGGATTTCAATGATCACATTGGAGTCGATCCGCAATGGCTGCGGTTCTCCTGTGAGATTGAAACGGACTTCAAAGTATACTCCGGCACCGTATTCATAACGGTAACGTTTGATAGCGTAGATCTGCGCTTCAAAAATCTTTTCCGGACCATATTGGTTACTGATGACCCGGCATTTCATTCCTTCGTATATACGGTGGATATCCTCTTCTTTGAAGTAGGCATAAATACGTTTTCTGTCATCTTTATGGACATAAGCCGCCGCAGTACCGGCGGAATTGTAACTGCCGACAGTATCGGATTCAATGACACAATAACCGTCGAATGGGGCGGTTATTTTGTAGTACTTCAACTCCTCTTTAAGCAAAAGCAGCTCTTTCTGCAAACTTGCCAGATGAACTTCTGCCTGGGCGAGTTCTTTTTCAGCTTTTTCGACATAGAGATTGGCAAGTCCCTGTTTGACGATTCTGATATCGTGATCCAGCGAAGCCGTTTCTGCCTGATAGTCGGTGAAAAGCTGTTGTTTCTCCTGCAATGCCAAATCGGAAACCGCTTTACTGGCATGCAGTTTTTTGTAGGCATCCAATTCCGCGCCGTAGCGGCGCAGACGCTCCTGGGAGCTCAATTTTTTCCATTGCAGATTGCGGAATTGAGAGGGCAGGGGGTCGAGCCGGATCAATTTGAGATTAAGTTTTTTCAAATCGACCAGTTGGATCTGTTCGGCGATCTCATTTTCCAGTTTGGTGATGGCAGTACGGATCTCCAAATCATCATATTCCAGGATCACATCGCCTTTTTTGACCCGGTTGCCCGGAGTGAAATTGACCCTGGTTACGAATCCGGCATACTTGTTGCGCATGGTATTGCGGCTTTGGCCGCGAACCAGTCCGATGGCGCGGATGACATTTTCTCCGGCAGAAACAGCGAGTACTGCTGCGGTAAGCAGCAGTACTCCAATAAGCTGTAATGTACTTTTTCTGATTATGTACATGATTTAGTTACAATGCTTTTTCAACTTTGCATGAAGAAAACACTTCCTGTGCTTCCATCACCCAGTTGTCGGCTGGGTAATTCAGCGGCAGTTTGATTTCAAAAGTACATTTGCCTCCGTCCATGATCAACTTGCGGGTGTACGCTTCATTGACTTTGCCGTTTTTGTCTTTGAGCGTGAAGTTGATGATGTGCCGGGTGAAGTTTTTGGTATCCGCTTGCAAAACAAGCGAGATTTTGCAGTCGCGGCCATTGCGGACGACATCGGCGGTCAGCGCCGTCGGTTTGTAGGACATTACGACCCAGACGCTTTGAGTGACCGGACCGAATTTGTATTCAAACTCACTTCCGAATCCCATATAGCGTTTTTCCAGCAGATCCCAGACGTGGAATTTTCTGTCAAAAGTGATCTTATGGGTGGACGCTTTGGTTTCCGTGTTGCGTGTCTGGTCGATATCCCGGACGAAACCGATGATGTATGCGCCGTTGTTTTCCCGGAGCAGCAGTTCCGTTGAACGCAGTGTGGGAGCCTGCACCAGCGGTTTGATATTGACAGAAGTTGCCAATTCACGGAAAAATTCATTGATCATTGCCGTATTGGCAGCGTTTTTGCGGGTGTAGCGCAATGCGCCCTGATCGCCGATGGTTTCGGTAATTCCGGTTGCCAGATAGATGGCTTTGCCTTTGCCGTAGGAGTTGACAAAAATCGCATCGGCAGTACCGAAATCTCCGGTGACTTTACCCAGCACTTTGGCAGTTGATGCTTTGATGCCGGTTTCGACATTGTTTACGGAAATATTGAGTTTGTCAAAATTGCCGTTGACTCCGGAAACTTTAGCTTTGACTTTGCGGATTTCGCCAAAAGTGGACACACCGAAAAGATCCAGCAGTTCCTTGCGGTTGATTTTGCGCACACCGTGATCATCGTAGTGACCGGCACCCATATCGGCGATAACGATCCCGCCGTTTTTGACGAATTCGGCAAGTTTGCGGCACTCTTTATCGGAGAGCGCCATGGAGAGCGGCAGCATGATGATCCGGAAATTGCCGAATTCACCTTTTTCGATCTGACCATAGGCGAGGTAGTTGTAATTCAGCGCATTGTCACCGAGGATATTGCGGAATCCGGAAGTCGAACTTTTGCGCATATCATTTTTGCCGAAAACATAGTCCACTTTAATGGAAGCCGGTGAATAGTGCATGGCGATAGGATAAACCAGCGCATCGAAATGCATGATGGCATCAGCTCTGCCGCCCAGATAACGGTTGAGAACGGCTTTGAGTTCTTTGCCGGCAACCGGCAGATTCCAGTCCGGAGTGATGTAGAATGTTCCGAAGAAGTTCAGACCGCTGACACCATTCATCAACGCGCGAATCACCTGGAAGTTGTGTTCATCGTAAGGAACATCGTACCCGATCCACGGCATGGAGAAAAGTTTACCTTTGGCGAATGAACGGTGCTGGATGGTCTGTTCCCCGAAGTAACCGGCGATCGCTTTCATGTGAGGCATGATCCGATAGTAGTCCCATGCATTCCACGGGTTGGTATCGGAAGTGCCGGATAGAGACACATTGACACCGCGGTATTTGAATGCCGCTTCATTCTGGATACCCAATGCTCTGCCGCGCTGGAAATCGTTGAAAGTCCGGTGATCGACCCACGGGGCAAGAGAGGTGTGTTTTCTGGCTTCAGGCAGGGTCATGGGGATAACTTCGTCCCAGTTGGCGAATTTGGTCTGCCACGAAGCATTGAGGGCATCAAGTGAACCATAGGATTCTTTGAGGAAGATCCGCAGATCTTTCATACAGTGCTGGCAGTAGCAGCCGTCCCAGTCGCCGAACATGTTGGCTTCGTCGGCACCGGCGCCGATCAGACCGCCGTATTCGATAGCATAACTTTTGGCGGGGCGGGATGGAGAGGTACGGATATTTTCCAGTACTGCCGGATCGCTCAAGCACGGGACACGAATGAGTTCAAACTTGCTTTTGGGTTTCAGATTCCGGTCAAAAGGATATTTTCCTCCGGTTCCGGCACCGAACTCATGGGAGAGGAAAAGGATGCCGTTTTTGCGGAAGGAACGGGTAACTTCCCGGTTGTCCCAGGATACCGAACTGCCGCCGGTAGAGGTGACGAAGTAGTGATCCTTGAGCAGTTTGGTATAGACATCGGTCAGGTAGAGCGGAGCTTTTTCCACGACGCCGGGCCAGCCCTGGGCGATCTGGAAGAAGTTACCGTCAGGTTTGCGCCAGATGTCGAATCCTTTGACTGCACGATCAACTTCTTTACCGTCTTTGAGCAGCTGGATTTCCAGAGTGGCGGTCGCTGAAAGACAGTCGGCAAGCGGCAGGCTCACGTCAGTTCCTTCGGCGTAAGCGAAAAGGTTGCCGCTGGTGTCATAGAGGCGGGAAATCACTTTGCCTTCCCCGGAAACGGTGATGGCGGGGGTGAGATTTTCCTGCGGTTTATAAACCCGGCTTGCCAGAGTGGTTCCGGTGAAGTATGCCGGAGCGGTATTCTGGAATTGAGCCGTACCCCACCAGGCTTTGCCCTTGCCGGTGGAAATGATGGTATCCGCGAAGTGGATGCCGTGCAAAGTTGCCTGGGGCAGGGGGAGTTCCAGTTTGTTCTGACCGGGAACGAGATCGATTTTTTTGGAAACAGTACCAACGGTACGGGAGAATTTATCCCGCAGGGTAACTTCGATATTTGCCTTGATATTCTGTGCAGCGTTGATATCCAGTTTGACCGCTGTTTTATCCGCAGAAATGGCATTGACTTCCAAACCGCAGTTTTCACCGGCGGCGGCATAGATCATTTTTGCCAGCATCATGTGATGATATTCGTAGTAATGCCAATCCAGACAGGGATTATCATCGATCACAGACGGCAGGAAAAAGGTGCTTCTTCTGCTTTGGCGGGGAACTTTGCCCTGATAAGCCGCCAGGAAAATTTTACCTTTGCCGTGGTCAAATTTGACGATAAGCGGTTTTTCGCCGGCGGTGGCAAGTACTTCACCGCCGGTGATGTTGTAGTTGTGGTTGCGGACTTTGGGCATGACCTCAAATGGGATACCGGTGAAAAGGTTTTTGCCGGCAACCGCCGCCCATTGTACGGTTCCGCGGCGGTCGGCAGGACCGGCGGTGAAGTACTTTTTGAGAATATCGGGCATATTGGCAGGGTTGATCACGATAAGTCCGGTTCCGTCGGAAACCTGATTCATGATCGCACCGGTGAGGGCAGGAGTCAGATATTGCCAGTATGCTCCGGAAATGAGGATGACATCGTATTTGGTTTTCAGTTTGTCGTTGAGCTGGGCAACACAATCTTTGACGCTCAAGCTCATGACATAACCGGACAGTGCCCACAATCCGGCGGTGTAGTTGGTGGTCAGATCGATATCAAATCTCTGGGCGACTTCGACCATTTCCCGGATACCGCCGTATCCGAAGTTTATTGCCAGGACTTTGGGTCGTCTGCCGGCGAAAGGTTTCCCCCATTTGATGTGAGGAGTTTCAAATTCCATGGATTTGAAGTTCAAATTGGCTTTTGCCTGTCCGGCGTTGATATCCGGTTTGCGTTCACAATCCGGAGTGACGCGCCAGACACCGGAAGCAGTACCGATGACGGTGGAAGTTTCTGCGGACATGACCACGGTGTTGTTGCGGATAAGTTCCGCTTTGAGAACCAGAGTTCCTTTGCCGGCGGGGAGAGTATAGGGAGCGGTGAAAATTTTACTGCCGGCAGGGATCTCCCGGGTAAGGAGTTCTTTGAAATCGACCTTGCCGTTGGTGAGGAATCCGCCGCTGATTTTGAGGGTGCAGGCTTTTTTATCGAATATCCGGGCTTTGAGAACGGGGCTTTGGGGCAGTTCGCCGAAACTCAAGGCGGCGGTGGTGGTAACTTTTGCCGGGATGCCCAGACCGCTCAACGGGCAGAGAGCCATGTCGAATTTCAGGCTTTCACCGGCTTTGATGGGATAGACGCCGAGTTTGAATTCCATGGTGCCTATGAAATCGTTTCCGGGCCAGAAGTAGTATTCGCTCAACAGATCGTAGGGCATCATCAATACCAGCATATTGTCGGATTTGTTGTCTTTTGCCGCCATCCATCCGGATGAGAGATCCCGGACAGTCAACTGTTTGAGCCCGGGGTATACTTCAACACCGTTGCCGCCGGGGACGATCCGGGAGTAGCCGTTGGGGCTCTGGGCGCCGCCGCACATCCAGTAACCGTAACGCAGGGGGATGACATTGTCCATGCCGTTGGAAATGGTGTGTTCGACATGAAGCACCGGGGATTCCGGAGTGAGGGTAAAAAGTTTGCTCATCACCACATTGCGGAAAATTCCGGTTCTGCCGTTGCCGCTCAGGCGGACCTGTTTTTTCTGCGGAGTATCTGCGACGATCTCGACCTGATATTCCAGATTGCGGTACATATCGCGGATATCGTATCCGCCGGGGTAGACCCGGTCGCAGAACATGGAACCGAATCCGGTTCCGGGACGGTTATAAATCGCCAGGTTGCTTTTGCTGGCGCGGTCATAAGCGAAGTTCACGCTGCCGGAGTCTGCCGGTTGGAGAACATAAATGACATGATCGTTTTCCATAACGATCATGCCATCTTTTTTCATCAACCGCAAACCGGCTGGGGCAGCGGAGGTCAACTCTGCTGCGAGGGGGTGCTGGGCTGCTGGTTCAGTTTTTTTTTTAGCTTCTTCTTTCCGGACAGGAGCCGGAGCTGCTTCTGCTTTGTCGGCTTTGCCGAAAAATTCGATTTCGTTAAGAGAGAGCCAACCGCCGGTGGGGATGAAACTTACTTCCACAGAAGTGAATTTCTGATCGGTGGCGGATTCGATTTCCGCTACATCAAAGGCGGGATCGGCATCCGGTTTGGTGTACGGATGGTTGAGCACGATATTTCCGGCGACCACGCGCTGATCGCCATTGATGCCGGTGACCCGGATCTCTTTGATGCCGTAGCTGTTTTTCCAGCGGTAGTAGTGGACTTTGATCGTGTCCAGAGAGACGGGGGTTGCGAAGTTGAAGGTGATGACCGGACCTTTGCCCATGTTGTGCTTGTGCCGCCACAGGACGGTCTGTCCGGAACGTGCCTTGTAGGGGGTCTTTTCATTAATGGTGTTGCCGTCGGTCAATTTGATGAAATCGGGGTCGTGGGAAGCGGCATCCGGATCGGTTTTTGCCGTAAAGGAATAACTTGCCGGGATGATCTGATCTTCCGGGAGGTACGGTGCCACGTAAAGTTTGGAAAGTTCCAGTTTGCCGCTGACCGGCTTGTCGATATGCGCGCAGAAGGTGTAAAGACCATTGCTGCTTTCCATCATTACGCCGGAATATTCAAATTTCACCCATTTGCCTTTGGTATTGGCGGGGAAATTGCGGCCGGAGATATCTCTGCGCCAGTGGTTGTTGTGGATCACGAAACGGGAACGGCGGGTTTTGAGATTTTCGGTTTTGATCCAGCCGCCGAAGCGGTATTTTTTGCCGGGAACGAAATAGGCATTGTCGATGGCGATTTTGAAGCTTTGGGTACCGACGTTTTCGATGACCAGAGCATCACTGCCGTCAACACCTGCTCCCTGAACCAGTTTTACCGGTACGGGGGATTTGGCGATACTCGCACTCCATGCGCCGTAGTCGCCGGATTTACTTTTGGCGAAACTGTATTCCGTTGCCATGACGGAAAGACAGCTTGCCAATGCCGCAAAAAGCATTTGCCATTTTTTCATACTTTTCTCCTTTGGTTGAAAGTTGATATAATTCAAGAAAGCGGTTCAAATATATATGTTATGTGGTAATATATTGCTTACCACTGCAAAATGCAAGTCGAATCCTGCAAAAAATTCAAAAAAACAAGACTTTTGTTTTATTGCTGATTCAATCAGACGTCAATCGTAACTTTTGGTGATCAGTTTATTGCCCGGGACATGGTTGTTGTACCAAATGCCGAAGCTGTTGGCAAAGTCGCTGTTCGCTGCCTGCAGAGTGAAAGTCGCTGTTATTTCAGCGTGACCGTCACCGAACAGGGTTCCGGCTTGTCTGCCGTGAGCGCCGTAGTCTCCTACACAGGCATAGATGTTGTTATAGCCGCTTCCGCCGGATTCAAATGATTTTATGGAGTTGCTGGAGCGTACAGAAGATGATATAGTGTCTTTCAATGATTTCCGCCAATCATCGACAACAACCATGGAGACACCGGGTTTGGTCATTTCGGTAAGTTTGCCGAGGTAACGATATTTGTCGTGGCTGGTGGGGGATGAGGCCAATTTTGTTCTTATGTTGATGTAAGCATTATATGCATAAGAGGTCCGGAACGTAAACAAGTGCGCGGTTCCCCAAAGAAGTTCTGCTTCAGAGGATGCTTCAGCTGCCGGACACATAGCGACCGGATCTGAATAATCGGTTCTGTCAGTTTTTGTTTTTATTTTATCTCCGGAATCAGTTGCTCCGAAAAGATTGGTGTAAAGCGCATATTCGATCCAGGCATTTCCCTGACCAGGACTATGAGCATCTCTGAAACCACTGGCTGGCAGATAAGCCGGAAGGGGAACTGAATCATTGTCATCGGCATAACGTAACCACCCCATGCCGATCTGTTTCAGATTGTTGATACAGGATGCTGCACGACCACGCTCCCTTGCTTTATTAAGGGCGGGGAGCAGGATCGCCGCCAATATGGCGATGATCGCAATAACGACCAGCAATTCGATCAGCGTAAACCGGGACCGGTTTACTTTCGCTTGCGAAAGTAAAGACTTGTTCATAGCTTCAAACTCCTTGTTTTGGAAACATTACTTTGTGGTTAACCATATTATACCACATGATTATGCAAAAAGCAACAGCAGAATTGATAAAATTGCATTTTTTTACAACTTGCTGCTTGTTTTTTGCGCAGTTACAAGGATGTTTGAAGTATGGTGACGCTGTTTTACAGATCGTCAAAACTTACTTTTACCCGTTCTTTGTCCGGATACCAGAGCGCGAAACTGTTGCCGTAATCTCCATCGCTTTCCCGTAAGGTGAATGACGCGGTCGTTTCCACGTGACCGTCGCCAAAGAGAACATTGGCTTGCCTGCCGTGAGTTCCATACTGACCGAATGGCGGGAAAATAGTTGCCGTGACCCCTTTGATCGCGTGACAGTCCCGGTATGAGGATGGCGACGGTGAACCGAATTTGGAATAACGCCAGTCATCCAGCATAACCATGGAGAGACTGGGTTCGGTCATTTCGGATAGTTTTCCGAGATTCCGTTTGCGGTTTTTGTCACTGGTCGCAACCATTTTATTATATATATTGATGTAACAGTTGTAGCTGTAGGAACGCTTAATCGGGAAGTGGTAATAATTGACCGGAGCAGCATTGTTGGCGGCGGCAGCCGGACAAACCATTGTTTCTGAAACCCAGCCGGTAACACTGTTGTTGTAAAGTTTCGGAATTTCCTGCGTGTTTCCGAATACGTTGTAGCGTGAAACATACTCGGACCAGTTTACTCCGCTTGAATAAGAGATATTGTAAATACCTGCCGGTACGTAGTGCGGAATCGGCACGTCGTCGTTGCTGTCTGCGTATGCAGCCCAGCCGGTGAAATTTTGCTTGAGATTATTCAGACACGAAGCTTTGTGCCCCTGCTGCCTTGCTTTATTGAGGGCGGGAAGCAGGATCGCCGCCAATATGGCGATGATCGCAATAACGACCAGCAATTCGATCAGCGTAAACCGGTACCGGTTTACTTTCGCATGCGAAAGTAAAGATCTGTTCATGGTTACAAACTCCTTGTTTTGGGAACATTACTTTGTGGTTAACCATATTATACCACATAATTATGCAAAAAGCAACAGTAAAATTGATAAAATTGCTTTTTTTGTGAGCTATGCAAGTTTGGCAAGCAGAGCCGCCACGGCAAATTCGGTGCGCAGCACCCGGTCACCTAAAGTTACTCCGGTCACTCCGGCAGCGGTCAGTTTTTCAATTTCGTAATCGGAAAAACCTCCCTCCGGCCCGATCAGCAGGACGACCTTTTTACCGGTAAAATCTTCCGGTTTGGCACTGCTGCGCGGATGCCCGAATATCGCGGCATCCGCTGCTGAAATCAGCCCCGGCAGTTCATCTTCCACAAAGGGTTTGAATCGCTGCCGGTATTCGATGCGCGGATAAATCGTATCTCCGCATTGCTCCAGAGCAAGACGGACTTCTTTATCTACCGCTTCATCCTGCAATACCGATGCCTGCCAGTAGCTTTTTTCCACTTTGCGCGAATGGATGAACCAGAGATCTTTCACTCCCATGGTGATGGCACCGTGGAGAACTTTGTGAAATGTTTGCGGGCGGGGCAGGGCGCAGACCAGAGTTACCGGCAGTGCCGCCGGGGGGGCAGTTGCAAATTCAACTGCAAGTACGGCAGAACTGCCGGAATAGTCCGTCACCGTCGCAGTGCCGGTTTTGCCGTTGATCATCCCGGCGCGGAAAGTTTTGCCCTTTTCCAGTTTGATGATATCACGCAATTGCAAAAAACGCCGGTCGGATATTTCCACCCGACCCGGCGCGATAAAGTCTTTTTCTTCCAGAAGCAGCAGATTCACTTTACCAGATAGATCCATTGTTTGCCGTCAAATTTACGGGAAACGATCCCGTCATTGAGGGCGGCTTTATCCAAAAGTGACGCGACTTCCACGGCTCTTTCCGGTACTCCGGCAAGCGTGGCGAAATCCTGACCGTTGCCGGTGAATCCGGATTTGCCGGCAAGAGTTTCCAGCACTTTGCCGCGCAGAGCAAGCACATCTTTGGCGGCAAGTTTGTAAGCCTGCACGCCCGGCTGATGAAAGGCGTTGATGTTGATAAATTCAGCATACGCCGCCACCGCACGTTCATAGAGCGCAATGATCTGCCCGAGTTCATAAACCGTCAACTGCGGGATGCGGATGGTGATCGTCTGGCGGCCTTTACTGCGCAGTGCGGCGCACAGACCTTCAAAAAATCCGTGCAGATAGTCGCCCATGGCGATGCCGTCATTGATCTCCAGCGGTTTTGCATCGTGCAGAACTTCGATGAATGTGGCGAAAAAATCGTCCCGTCCGTCGTTGAGCTGCTGGATGAATGCGTGGGCATCGGTTCCGCCCTTGTTGCCGAAAACATTGAGGCCCTGATGGACGGTATTTCCTGCCAGATCAAGTTCTTTGCCAAGACTTTCCATGACCAGCTGCTGCAGATAGCGGGACATCAGCACCAGACGGTCGCTGTAGGGGACGATGACCATATTGCGGTCGCCTTTGCCGTTCCCGGCAAGATACCACATGGCGGCAAGGAAAAGTGCCGGATTGTTGCGGAAGTCGGCAGTGCGGGTCCAGATATCCATATCGCATGCACCGGCGAGAAATGTTCCGAAATCAATGCCGGTCAAGGCGGCGGGCAGGTGTCCGACGATGGCGGTTTCGCTGGTGCGTCCGCCGATGGACTCTGCCATGTCAAAGATTTTGAGCCACTTATCGGCTTGAGCATGCTGATAGAGGGAGCTGTCTTTCATGGTGACCGCCACGGCGCAATCGGCGAAATTCAAATTGCATGAAGCATAGAATTTCTCCATGGCGATCATATTATTTTTGGTTTCCTGGGTGCCGCCGGATTTGGAAATGACCAGATGGAGGGTTTTTTCCGGTTCCATGACCTCCAGCAGATCGGCGAATCCGGAACTGTCGGTGTTGTCGAGGAAGTAGATTTTCAATCCCTTGCGTTTGCTTTTCGGCAATTCGTTCCAGTAGGGACCATTGACGGCGAACTGCATCAACTGCGGACCGAGAGCAGATCCGCCGATGCCGTTGACGACGACTGCATCAAATTTGCCTTCGGCGATGATTTTGGCAGCAAAAGTTTCCACTTCAGCGAATTCCGCACTGGCGGGATAAGCCATCCGGTCGGTGAAGTGGGTCACTTTGCGCTGTTCATCGGGGTTTTTGATTTTTCCGGCTTCGATATCGGCGATCCCGGCAACGGCTTTGTTGAAAGCCGGAACCAGAGCGGCAAGATCTGCTTCTTCAAACTTCATTCCGGCAAAATTGATGGAAAATCCGCTTTTGCCGTCGGTCAATGTGTAATCGCAACTGCGTTTTACCCAGTCCATAATTCAGATAAGCTCCGGATAAAATTATTCTTCGATCTGATCGGCGATGGAATCATCGATCACATAGTTTGCAGTGACCTGCTGGACGTCATCGATATCTTCCATGCGGTCCATCAGGCGCAGCACCTGGGAAGCAACTTTGGGATCGGTGAGGTTGACGGTCATTTCCGGTTTACGGGTGACTTCAGCAACGTCAGTGGCAATGCCTTTTTCGTTGAGGGCATTGGTGAGCGGTTCAAAGAATTCGGGATCGGCCCAGATCTCTGCTTCGCCGTCTTCGACGACCAGATCATCGGCACCGGCATCGAGCACGACATCCATAAGTTTCTCTTCATCGGCCCATTCGCCGGTAATGACAAAGTGCGCCTGCCGTTTGAAAAGGCGGGCAACTGCGCCGGAACCTGCCATATTGCCGTTGTTGCGTTCAAAAGCCATACGGACTTCGCTGATGGAGCGGTTGCGGTTGTCGGTCAGACAGTCCACGATGACGGCGACACCGCCGGCGGCGTAGCCTTCATAGACGATTTCTTCAAAGACGACATCGCCGAGTTCACCGATACCTTTTTTGATGGCGCGTTCGATATTGGCATTGGGCATATTGACAGCTTTGGCGGCAGCCAGAGCGGAACGGAGCGCGGGGTTGCTGTTGGGATCGGCACCGCCGTTTTTGGCGGCGACCATGATCTCTTTGCCGACGCGTGAAAACATCTTGCCTTTTGCCTTGTCAGCGGCTTCTTTTTTATGTTTGATATTCGCCCATTTACTGTGTCCGGACATGATTTTTCTCCTTGTTGATTGTTGATGTACACGAAACGTTCATATAATTTAACCCCGTTTAATGATTAAATCAACCCCCGGAATGCGGTTTTTGCGTTTGAATTTGCGCTTTTTGTGAATTATATTATGGAAAATCATTGGTTCTGGCGTATTTTATTCAAAATTTTACGGAGGTTTCTCTAATGAAAAAAATCCTGGTTGCCGGCGGTGCCGGATATATTGGCAGTGCATGCAGTGAATATCTGCTGGATATGGGGTATGAGGTTACCATTCTTGATGCGCTTTTGACCGGGCACCGGGATGCGGTGGATCCGCGGGCGGAATTCATTTACGCTGATCTGGCTGACCGGGAGAAACTCTTTGAGATCTGCCGCAAAGGTGAGTTCGATGCGGTCATGCATTTCGCCGCCTTTTCGCTGGTTGGCGAATCCATGCAGAATCCGTCCAAATATTTCCGCAACAACCTCTGCAGTGCGATCAACCTCGCTGATGCGGCGGTGGAAACCGGCGTGAAAGCGTTTGTGTTTTCCAGTACGGCAGCGACCTTTGGCATACCCGATCAGATGCCGATCAGCGAAAGTGCCTCCCAGAAGCCGATCAATCCTTACGGTGAATCGAAACTCTGTTTTGAAAAGATCCTGAACTGGTACAGTCAGATCCACGGTTTGAAATATGCCGCATTGCGTTACTTCAATGCCGCCGGAGCCACGGAGATCCACGGTGAAGATCACCGTCCGGAGAGCCATCTGATCCCGCTGATTTTGCAGACGGTTCGCGGCAAACGGGAAAAATTGATGCTCTACGGTGATGATTACGATACTCCGGACGGCAGCTGTATCCGGGATTATATCCACATTCTGGACTTGGCGCAGGCGCATGAAAAAGCGCTTTATGCTCCGGAAAGCGGTCATTACAATCTGGGGACCGG
>SUWL01000051.1 GCA_015061495.1 Lentisphaerota bacterium | reverse complement strand
GTTCTCAAGCTTATCTAATATAGCACAAAGTTTGAATTCTACACTATACTGACGTTGTTTCTTTTGTGTTTTTTCCATAAAAAAGTACACCTCAAAAGTTGTGTCCAACTTTTGGGGTGCACTTCATGGTGGAGAAGCCGTTTTTCATTCCGGCAGATAATAAGGGATCAGGAAATATGCAAAAATCCGCGCACACCGTCAAAAATGATCTGCGCTGCCAGGGCCACGATATACATTCCGGTGAGCTTACTCAAAATACGCACACCTTTGTCCTTCAGCAAACGGTTGAGTGATTCAGAAAAAAACAGCATCGCCGTCACACCGATCCCTGCCAGCACGATCATCAAAATCTCAACAGCCAGCATCATTACCCAAGCTGTTCCCAATTCCTTTGCCCGGGCTGCTGCGGATGCTCCCATGACCAGCATAGTACCGATTGTTCCGGGGCCGACCGTAGTGGGGATCGCCAGCGGCACTACCGAAAGATCTCCATCTTCCGGCAGCTGCCGGTTTTTGGGCAGTGAACTGCGCACCATATCAATGCCATTGAGCATCAGTACCAGACCGGCGCCGACCTGGAAGGCATTGAGAGAAATACCCAGGCCTTCAAAGATAACCTTGCCGAAAAGATAAAGCACCACACACGCAATGATCACCGCCACTCCGGTGCGCAATGCCAGTTTCTTGCGTTCTCCGGACTCCATATCGTCGCAGGTCGCCACAAAAACTGACAGCACGAAAAATGGTGTCAGCAGTAAAAACAGTTTTACCACCAATCCGATAATGTAGGATATAGACATTTCAGCCCCCAATGTTGAATTTTGAAAAAGTTTGTTTACATAATATACATTCTTGTTCCTGAAAATTCAACCCTGACGGCATCTTTCAGTCTGTTATTGTCGGCGGAATCCGAGTTCCTGCCATGAAGAATGACGGACTTTGGGTTCATTTCCTCCTGCAACATCCAGCTGCAGTATCCAGCTGCGACCGGTAAGCGTATCCATTTTTACCATCACATACTGGCTCTCGTTGCGCGCTCCCATTTCCGGAGAAAAAACATTGACCTGGGCAGAAACCAACACGAATCTTTCCCGGGAATACTCCTGACTGTTGCCGCTTTGAGCCAAAAGTGACGGGATCGCAGCCGCGATCATGATCACCACTGCCGCAATAACGGCGATTCCGGCAAAATAAAATTTTTTCATAACGTTTTCTCCTCTCTTACAACGTTTTTGCTTATTTTTACGATTCTGCAGATCCGATGTAAATAAATATAAGCGGAAAAAGAACATTCTCAATGTTCCGGAGGTTGAAAAATGTACAAAATGGTGATATATTAAGGAAATGTTAAATTTCCGGTTGCTTTCCGGCTGCCGGAAATATGTATTTAAACAGCAAATAAGTGTTCAATAAGCACCAAGGAGTTTTCAGGTATGGCAGCACAAATCACCCGGACTGTAAAAGTCGGCAATACCATGGGACTCCATGCCCGTCCGGCAGCCCAGCTGGTTCATATCGCCAACCGTTTCAAAGCGGATTTGAAACTCCGCCGCACCGACGGCAAAGGCAGCGATGCCGACTGCCGCAGCGTGCTTGCCATGTTGATGCTTGCAGCATGCAAAGATACCGAATTGGAACTTCGTGCTTCCGGCGATGATGCCGCCGAGGCAGTTGAGTCGCTGGCCGATTTTTTCGAACGTAACTTCGATGAAAAATAATCCGGGAGGTTGAATTTATGCGGGTTCCCAGTTGCACAGTGCAGGCGATCCCTGTGGCTTCCGGCATCGCCATCGGCAGGGTCATGGTATTTCATTCGACCTCGCTGCCGGTAAAGGATATCAAAATTACTCCTGCTCAAAAGGATGAAGAGCTTGCCAGATTTCATGCGGCACTTGAGATAACCAAAGTACAGCTCGCCGAATTGCAGACCAAACTGCGGGCAAAACTCCACGACAGCGATGCCGATATTTTTGAGGCTCATTTACTGCTGGTCGATGACCGCACCATGATTTCAGAAGTCGAAAAGAGCATTTCTGAAGAACTCTACGATGCCGAATCGGCAATTTACCGGGCGGTGGACAAATTTGCCGCTGCGTTTTCCGCCGTCGAAGATTCATACCTGCAGGAACGTGCCATTGATATCCGGGATGTCGGCAGCCGTATCGTCGGCAATATCGCCGATGCCGGACAGCAGATGCTCGCTTACGATGAACCGCGTATCGTTATCGCGCCAACTCTTACTCCATCGGAAACCGTCGGACTCAACCGGGATAAAGTACTGGGATTCGCAGTGGAAACCGGCAGTGCAACCAGTCACACGGCAATTCTGGCAAGATCCCTGAAACTGCCTGCCGTCGTCGGCATGCCCCGGGATCTGCTTGATTCACTGACCGTTGCGGATAAACTTATCGTTGACGGATTTTCCGGTAAAGTGATCGTCAATCCGGATGCTGCTACTGAAGAGGCGTACCGGCTGAAACAGCGGGAAGCGGAACGGATATTCCGGCAGTTGAGCGACGAGAGCGAATTGCGTGCCGTCACCACTGACGGATTTTCCGTGGAAATAGCCGCCAATGTGGAAGCTTCGGAAGATTACAATGAAATCCGGCGGCAGGGAGCAAACGGAATCGGACTGTTCCGCACGGAATTCATCTTTATGGATGAAAATCACCTGCCCGACGAAGATGAGCAGTTTGAGATCTACAAAAAACTGATGATCTCCGCCGGAAATGATCCGGTAACGATCCGGACACTGGATATCGGCGGAGATAAATTGAACAGCGGTATCAGCCGTACTCCGGAACAAAATCCCTTTCTCGGATTGCGGGGCATCCGGCTTTGCCTGCGGGAACGGCGGGATCTTTTTGATACCCAGCTGCGGGCTCTGATGCGGGCCGGAATGCATGGAAATATGCAGATAATGCTTCCCATGATCAGCTGCATGGATGAACTGCGGGAAACCAGACAAATCATCGAATCACTGAAAAAAGAACTGTCGGCAAGAGGAGTTCCATTCGCGGACAATATCCCGCTCGGAGTAATGATCGAAACTCCGGCAGCGGCAATGACCGCAGACCGTTTTGCCGCAGAAGCGGATTTTTTCAGCATCGGCAGCAACGATCTGATCCAGTACACCATCGCCGCCGACCGCAGCAATGAAAGAGTCGGACATTTGTACCGCCCCGGACATCCGTCAGTCCTGCGGCTGATCAAATATACAGTCACAGAAGCAGTCAAGCAGAATATTCCGGTATCAGTATGCGGACAGATCGCTGAAGATATGGCAATGATACCGTTTCTGCTCGGTTTGGGCGTTAATGAATTGAGCATGTCTCCGGGAGCAATACCGCTGGTAAAAAAACTGATCCGCAGCTGTTCCATGCATGAGTGTGCCGAATTGGCAGAACAAGCGATGTTATGCAACGACTCTGCCGAAGTCATGCAGCTTTCCCGGAAAATGATCCATCAGCGGGTCCCGGAATTGGCGGACATCTGAAACACCGATACAGGAAATGGAATAATGAGCGAAGAGTGGAGAAAAATTTATCTCTCCGGTCCGATCATGGATGAATCAGCCGGAGTTGCCAGAGAGTGGCGCAATACTGCCAAATTACTGCTGGGAGAGAAATTCCAGCTGCTCGACCCAATGCGCCGCAAATTCGTCGACCGCGAAGTGGACAGCGCCAATGAAATCGTGGAATTCGATCTGCGCGATGTGCGCGAGGCCGATCTGATACTGGTGAATTACAACAAACCAAGCATCGGTACGAGTATGGAAGTTTTTTATGCCGCACACGATCTGGGCAAATTCATCGTGGCATTTTCGCCGTTTGAATATCAGAACTGCAGTCCGTGGATGGTTCGTTATTGTACGAAAATTTTACCGGATTTGGAACGGGCAGCAGAGTACATTTTGACACATTTTACTGATTGAGAGGATTATGGGACGATTTATATACAATTTGCTGCTGCCGCTGGGATTTCTTTTTTTCCTGCCCGGGCTGATCATCAAATACCGCAACCGGGGAGGGTGGAAAAGCACTTTTCAGGAGCGTTTCGGTATTTTCGGTGATCGCAAAGAAGAGTTGAAAAAATTTCAGGGTGCGATATGGATCCATGCGGTAAGCGTGGGAGAAACCGTGGTGGCATTGTCGATGATCAAGCGTTTTCTGCAGCGTTTTCCGGAACAGAAATTCATTCTGTCCACCACCACAACTACCGGACAGGATGTCGCCCGTTCCAAATGTCCGGACAATACCGCGGTGATTTTCTGCCCCATCGACTTTCCCGGTATGGTGCGCAGCGCTCTGCGGTTGCTCAAACCTGCCAAACTGGTCATCTTTGAAACAGAGATCTGGCCGAATCTGATCTCAATTGCCGCCAATAAAAAAATTCCGGTATTTCTGGTCAACGCCAGAATGTCGGATCACTCCGCCAAAGGGTACCGCAAATTCGGCAAATTGTTTTTTGCACCTTTGTTGAAAAAATTCACGCTGATCATGACCCAGACTGAAGCCGATGCCCAGCGCTTTCTCTCCGTCTCCCCCGATGCCAATGTGCAGGTTTGCGGAAATATGAAATTTGACCAGCAGCTGCCGGAACTGCCGGAAGAAAACGTACTGAATGGCTACTTCGGTTCTGCTCCGGATAACGTGACCGTTTTCGCCGCCAGTACCCACCCCGGCGAAGAGGAACTGATACTGGATAATTATGTCGCTTTGAAGAAAAAATTTGCCGGGTTGAAACTGGTCATCGTACCCCGTCACGCCGAACGCGGTGATGATATCGCCGCAATGATCAAAGCACGGGAAATAAGTTTTTGCCGGCGCAGTTCAAGCCGGTTGCCGGAAAACACGACCGATGTACTGTTAGCCGATACCACCGGAGAAATGCTGCTTTTGATGAATGGGGCAGATATCGTGATCATGGGCAAAGCGTTTGCCGGTCACGACGAAGGACACAACCTGATCGAACCGGCACTGCTTGGCAAACCGGTCATCACCGGAGCGGTGCTGCGGAATTTCCGCTTCATACTCCGGGTGCTGTCAGAAAAAGATGCCGTAATCTGCTGCCGGGATGAGGAGTTGTATTCCACGCTTGACCGGCTGATCGCCTCTCCGGAACTCCGGCAGAAATTCGGCAAGCGTGCCTTCGACACCATCAACATCCATCGCGGTGCCGCAGATAAAACCATTGATCAGCTGGTCTGATCCGGCGAAGATCCGGCTGCCACAGTCAGTCGGGCAAGATTTGCTCCCATACGCAAGAGGTTCCTTTCCGTCCCGGCTACCGCTTCCGCCAGAGAAACCGCTCCGGGTGAAATGCTGAAGCATCCGCAAAAGAGCGATTCCAAAGCTGAAGTATCTCCGCGCAAAGCACCGGATACCAGCACCGTCGGCACATGATATTCAGCAGCTTTTTGAGCGACGCACGCACATAATTTGCCGCACACGGTCTGTTCATCGCTGCACCCTTCACCGGTAATGACCATTGAAGCACCGGGCAAGGCGGCTTCAAATCCACTGTATTTCATCACCAGTTCCGCCCCGGAAAGCAATTTAGCATTGAGTATTTTACGCAAGGCGAACCCCAAACCTCCGGCGGCACCATCCCCGGGAATTACCCCGGGATCTCCGGCAAGTTCAGCCCAATGGTGCAAATTGGCATCCAGACTGTTTACCATATCCGGTGTCGCACCTTTCTGGGGACCGAAAACCGCCGCAGAACCATTAACCCCGCAGAGCGGATTGATCACATCACACGCCACCTGGATCCGGCATTGTGCCAAGCGGGGATCAAGTTTGGAAAAATCCACTTTTGCCACATGCCGCAAAACCACTCCTCCGGCTCCGGGAGGCAATTCATTGCCGTCAATATCGTAAAACACCGCGCCAAGGGCCTGAAGCATCCCGGCTCCGCCGTCAACCGTAGCGCTGCCGCCGATACCGATGATCAACTCCCGGCAGCCGCGATCCAGCAGTGCCGAAATCATCACGCCAACCCCGAAGGTGGTCGCCGCCATCGGATTGAGCTCATCTTTGTTGATCCTCTCGATACCATTGGCCTCGGCACTCTCCAGCACTGCGACCGATCCGAGAACCACGGCTTTACCGGTGATCTGCCGCATCAGAGCATCAAAGGTCGGGATCGTCAGAAATTCTCCGCCGCACGCCGAAGCCAGCGCATCTGCCATCCCCTCGCCTCCGTCGGAGAGCGGAATGGTAACGACATCATCCTGCGGACGGATACTCAACCAGGCTTTTGCCAGAGTATCAGCGACCTTCGCCGCCCGCATGGCACCTTTGTAAGAATCCGGAGCGATAACGATTTTCATTTGTCACCCGCTTTGATCCGGAACGAAGATGCCGGGAAATTTGCCCCGTTATAAAGCACTGCCGACGGGAAGTTTGACCATGCATAACGCACTTCAACGACATCATCAATGTCATTGGATATCAGAATAAGTTTATCTTCTTTTACTTCAAGCAGATCTGCCGGGTGGAATCCGCCATCTTCACCGGCAAGATAAAATGCCCTTTCATCAGAAATCAGTTTCAGATTTTCGGCATATTTAAAAGTTATCTCGACCCGGTTGCCGGAAAATTCCGTCTTTACCGGTTCCGGACCGGACGGAACGATATTATCCCTGCCGTAGACATGATGCAGTGCGCTCATTGCCAAGCGTTTGCCGACATCAAGTTTATTCTGGGGATGGATATCCTTTTCTTCACCGATATCGATCGCAGAAGCCATATAGGTATCCGGATCATTTGCCGCCAGCAGCCGCTGGGATTCGCGCAATTCCGCCCAGTTCGATTCGGCGTAGAATGACTCCCGGATACAGTGACCGGCAAGCTGCACCATAATAAACGGCAGTGCCGGCTGTCCCCACTGCCGCCGCCAGTCATCTATCATTGCCTGCAGGATATCCCGGTATGCCCGGGAAGTTTCCACTGTGGCGGCATTGGATTCCCCCTGATACCAGATCGCGCCGCGAATGGCATAGGGGATCAACGGACGGAGCATGCCATTAAAAAGGATCGACGGAGTATTGGGGTTATTCGGACCATAAGCTTCTGCGGAGGGTTTGCGGTGGATAACTCTGCCGAAATCGGCTTCAGCAAATGCTTTCCACACCCCGGTCAGATCAATGCGTTCACCGCTTTGCTCATTGACCAGCCACCAGTTGCCGTTGATCGAACCGTCGTGCGCAAAGGAAAATGCCCGGATCGCCACGACCGCCCTGCCCGCTTTTACCAATTCCGGAGCGATCGGATAATGGCGGTGGGTGTTGTAGTGTTCCACTTCAAAATCTTTACCGAGTCCGCCGATTTCCACGCCATTGAAGTAACTTAAATCGTGCTTATCCACCGCTCCGCCCTGCAGAACCAGCGGACAATTTGCCCATGATTCAGGGATATCCACCGTTTTACGCGCCCAAACCACACCGTTTCCGGCGATGTGCTGTTCCAGCCAGCTGCCCGGAACATTCATATCCAGCCAGGAGGAATCGTCAAAATCGACATTGGCATACCCGAGGGTTACACCACGGTTTTCCGGATTCTTTTTCACTCCGGGGAGCAGAGAATAATCAATGGTATTTTCATTGCGTTCGACCGTCCAGAATTTACTTTTCCAATGGCTGGAACGGAGCATTTTTGCCATTTCAGCGGTTTCCGGTTCAGCGGCAAGTGCCTGATAACTCATCCATGCTTCGGCAACAGTTCCGCCCCATGCCGAAACCACAACACCAACCGGAACTCCCAATTCATACTGCAATCCCAGACCGAACCAGGCGGCAACCGCAGAAACCTCTTTGCTGTATTCCGGCAGCATCTTTTTCCACGTGCCGCAACAACTGCGTTCTTCCGCACCGGAAGCGCATCTTTCCACAGAAAAGAAACGGAACTTATCAGCATCCATTATCATTTCATAAAACTGTTTTTCCTGCTGACGGCAAACCGGATTGTCATCTTTTTCCGGAATATGCACCCGCCAATCGCCGCCAAGCTGATATTCCATATTGGATTGTCCGGATGCCAGCCATACTTCGCCGATCAGCACATCGGAAATCGTCACGGAATCATTGTTCCTGATATCGGTGACCGTCAATTCAAAAGGGCCTCCGGCATCGTGAGGCGGCAGGTAAAGGATAAAATCCCCGTCCGCCGAACTCTGGGTAAAAACCGTCTCACCGTCCAATGTCGCAGAAACCGGAACCCGTCCCGCACACTTCCCCCATACCGGAATATCCATATCCCGCTGCAAAACTGCTCCATCCTGAAAAATCGATGCCAGAATCATAATACATCCCTTATATTTAATGGCAGACTGATAAATGATATTTGACATAAGATACATTGTTTTTGCAAAAAAAACAAATTTTTCCGCCCGAATATCTTGCATTTTTTCATATACGGCATTATATTTTCAATGCAGGAGGTGAGTTGATCCCCCTGAAACAAGTTTACAGGAGGCAGAAATGGCAGTATTGACGATCGCAAGAGAATTGGGCGCAATGGTCGGAGGAGAGGAACTCGCACTGTGCAATACTCTCAAACTCCACTGTGTAACTAAAGCCACTTTGGAAAAACGGTTTGCCGAAATGGGCATCGAACGGGAACTGCTGCAGCGATTCGATGAATGCAGACCCGGACTTTTAGGCGCAATAAGCAAATCCGCAGAATACTACTGGGAAACATTGCGTACTGTACTCTTGCAGGAACTGATGCAGGATAATATCGCATTCGTCGGACGGGGAGGGAATTTCCTGCTTTCCGGTTTGGTCAACTGTCTGCGCATCAAACTTATCGCTCCGGAACCATTCCGGATACGCCAGATCGCCACCCAGCAGAGCATTTCCGAAGCAGAAGCAAAGAAACTGATCCGCCAAAGCGACAGCGGCAGAGAAAAATTCTGCAAATTTTATTACGGCAAGAGTTGGAGCGATCCGGCAAATTATGATCTGATTGTCAATACTGAAAATATCTCGATGGAAGAACTTGCCGATATACTCCCTGCCCTGCTTCCGGCACCGCCATCCGAAACGCAGAAAAAACAGCTGGGCTTGACTTTGCAGGCGCAGATCATCAGACACACTCTGCTGGGGATCCCGGATCTGCAGCTGCTCTGCCCGGATGTGCAATTCGATGAAAACGGCACCGTCACTCTTCACGGCAATGTACCATCTGTTTCCGTAGCCAAGCGCATTGAGGAAACGGTAAAAAATATGCCGCAGGTAACTGCAGTAGACAATCAGTTGACAGTCGCCACCGGCAATGTTCCCAACCGGCTGCCGCCGATGATGCACTGATCAGCAAAATACCCGACAGATAAGCAAACGGATCTGTCATAAGGTTTACCAGTTTTTTCATCTGCCCAAAAATAAATTATCCCGTTATTTTTTCAGATACAATTTGACAAATGATATTTAGCGGTGTATATTTTTAGCAAACTTGCACGTTAAAGTAAAAAAAATATACCAGCAGGAAAAAATGGCAGAAAGACATATTACTCAAAAGGAACTTGGCAAATTGTGCGGCGTTTCGGCTGCATGTGTCGGTTACATTCTTTCCGGAAGTAAAAAATACAAATTCAAACCGGAAACTATCGCCAAAGTCCGGCAGATGGCGGCAAAATACAACTACCGCCCCAACTATCAGGCGACCTGTTTACGCAAAAATAAAAACAACCTGCTGATCTGTATCGTCGGGTATGCCTGCCGCTACACTGATTCACTGCATATCAAATATCTTACTCAAGAAGCGGAAAAGGCCGGATTTCAGCTGCTGGTGCAGTACATCGTCGGATTGAGTGATGAAAAAAAATTGCAGTTCATCCGCAATATCATCAACATCCCCGCCGGGATATTCATCTGGTCGTGCGGATTTGAAAATCCGGATTCTCTTGATCGACTGACGGAAATTCTGCACAATGCTCCGCCGATGATGCATCTTAATCACCCGATGGGAAATACCGGCATGGATCACATCCGGATCAACTGGGGCGGCAGATGCCTGCCGGCTTTATTAAAGCATCTTTCATCCCGGGGTGTCCGCCGGATCGGATGCTGCGGCGGATTTTTTGAAAAAGCAAATCCGTACCTTATGCGCTTGCCGGATATCGCGCCGGAATGCGGAATGACTGGTAAATTTTATGTCCCGTCAAGTGAAAAAAAGAGAGACAATTACTATCATGCCGCCGTTGAAATCGCCGAGCAACTCCTCCATGAAAAAGAACTTCCTGAAGTAATTTACTGCGTTTCAGATGAAATAACACTGGTGCTGATGGATATTTTCCGGCGCAACGGTCTGAAATTCCCGGAGGGTATCCAGATCATCAGCGGCGGAGACTCTGACTTGTTGAATGTCATGGTCGATCCGCCGCCGATTCTGCGGCAGGATATCCCCAAACTGGCGGAAATCGCGGTAAAACACCTGACCGGCAGGATCAATGCCGGAGAAAACAGTATCGGAGAAAATTTGTGCGTCGCCGAAATCAATCAGCGGCTGCTTTTTCCGGATGGTTCAACTCAACTGCTGGCTGAAGATAAGATCGCGTTGAAAAACAATGCTTAAATACATGAATATCATAACTTATCAACCAATAACATACTATGGGAATGCCGGAGGAATTCCTTTATTGAAATAGAGAACAGAACCATATAAAACACACAAAGGAACCAAGTTATGAAAAGAGAACAGAGGCTTCCGAACAGTAATCACTCCCTTGCCAGCAAGGGAGTAAAGCAGTCCCGCTTTACGCTTATCGAACTGCTCGTCGTCATTGCGATCATCGCCATTCTCGCAGCAATTTTACTGCCGGCGCTTAATTCCGCCCGGGAACGTGGACGCGCCGCCAGCTGTATCAACAATCTCAAACAGTGCGGTATGGGAGTGCAAAGTTACGCCGATGATTCAGGGTATTATATCAGCAGCACGGTGCCGCCGGCTGATTCCGATGCCTACTACTGGTTTATCTTCCTGGGCAACAAAGGTTACCTGCCAGCGATCCAGACCAGAGCTGACAGTACCAGGATCTGGGATTCCGGAGTACACTCCTGCCCGAGTTTTCCGTCAAAAAAGAACGTTCAAGCCTATGGTATCGCCGGGTTGTTAGATTTGTCCGCCCCGGTCCGGGTCACAGAAAAACTTTTCAGTTCATCAACTTCCAGTATTTTCTGGTTGGCTGATTCGCGCGATCCTTACAGCAACGCTCCTGATTTCCGTTTGTATTTAAAATATTACACGGTGGAAAACGATCGAGGCAGCTTCCACCTGCGGCACAGCGACCGGACTCAAATGTGGTTTATCGACGGTCATGCAGGGGCCCTCGCCGGAGAAGAAATCCGCAAAGTTTTCAACTCTGTAGCTGATGGTGTGACTGTAAAAACAAACGGTGCAATCAGATGTTATGATAAAAACGGACAAAAAAAGTCCTTCTGATAAAAGAAGAGTTTTTATAGTTCAGGGTTATAGGCATACTTTTACTTGTACGTTAAAGTTGCATAAATAAAGTAGCATTCATCAATTAAAAAAGAGCAAAATGAAGAGATTTTTATTATCCATATTATCGCTGACGGTACTGTCTGTGTCAGCGGCGGACTTCAAAGTCAGCAATATTTCCATTGAAAAAAACAGTTATTATGTTGTGGAAAGCGACAAACTTATCGTTTACTTCAACCGGATCGGCGGCAGGATCGACCGGATTTATCACAAACCGGCCAGACAGGAGTTCGTCAACACGGATTACCGGGGAGTTTTTACGGAATTTGACTGGAAAAAAGATATTTCCAGAGATTATCTTTACAAACGTCCATTCTCTCTCTACGGTGAGCAGAGGGGGGAAAACTTTGTCGTTGAATGCCGGGGGCATCACATGGGCGGCGGAATCGACTTTCTGGAAGTGACCAAACGGTACACATTGACCAGAGGCAGTGCCGCGATCAAAGTGGATTACGACTTTTTCCACCAGGATGCGGCAATGGGCAAAAGCATTTATGCATTCCGCATCCACACCGGTCTGCTGCTTTTCAAAGAAGGTTCCCCGAAATACTTTATCCCCTCGGATAAAGGTATCCGCGACAGCAAAGGCGGTGATGACTGGGAACACTCCCCCAGCCGTCCCTGGCTGGCGGTCAATGCCCCTTCCGGCAATGGTTTCGCTGTCACCACCAGCTTCCCTGAATTGCAGAATTATCTGCTTTTTGAGAAAAAAACTATGGAAATCTCCTTCCGCCCGATGGAGATCGTCAACGGCAAATCGTGGAAAACCACTTTTCAAATCATTCCCTTTACTGCTCTGCCCAAAGTTTCCGGAGCCGGAAACGGAATCGCCGGAGCGATCATCCATGAGGAAAAAGCTGCCGTCAAGACCGATATCCCGCTGGAGATCCGGATATTCAACAGCAATAAAGGCAAAGTGTCGGTCGAATTATTCAAACGCGACAGCAATAATGCGGCATGGCAAAAGGTAAAAAGTGCCGAACTTATTTTTAACCAACGCGATACGGTCAAAAACTTCTCTGCTTCCATCCGCCGTCAAAGCAACGGATGCACTGAATTGGAAGCGGTCATCAAATCCGGAAATAAAGAACTTGCCCGTCTCAATTCCCGGGTGATCATCGGCAATGCCGGAGATTCCTGGAAAATCGATCATCTGCAAAAACAGCTCGAATCCGTTATCAAAGCTTATGACTACACCGGTTGGACACACCATGAGCCCGATCCGGAAGCGTTCCCCTTTGCCAAACCGCTTGCCGGAGGCAAAATCAAACTCCTTGCCCTGACGCCACATATCCCGCAAATCGGTGATCTTTCCGACCGGCTCGACATCACTTACGGGATGTCATGGGTCTATCAGAACAACGGCAAATTGATGGCTGGCGTATATAAATTCGCCGAAGATTACGGCAACGGCAGCAAAGAAGCCGTTTTCAACAATATGCGCAAAGCTCTTGCCAAAGATTATGATGTGATCCTTATCGGCGGCATTCTCTACTCTGAATTCCCGGCTGATATCCGCAATACCATCAGCAAAAAAGTCCAAGCCGGTACCGGTTTGATCTACACCGCAGTACATGACAGGGTCGACATGACTTCTCTTGGAGCGATGTCGCGCGGCAGTAAGATCAAAGGTGTTCCCGTTGCGGTCAAAGATAATTTCCTTACCTCCGGAATACCTTTTGAATTGTTCCCGGCATCAGATGTTTTCCCGTTCAAGGAAAATCCCAATGCCGTTGCGACGGTCGGTAAAACTCCTTATATAACGGTAAATAACTGGGGCAAAGGCAAAGTAGTTGCTTATACCTTTTCTCCGAAAATGTACTTTTCGGTGCTGATTCCGCATGATCCGCCGGAACCGTACTATGTGTACGATCATCCGACTCCGGTCGATCTTTACTTTTCCATGCTCGCCAAAGGGATCATCTGCGCTTCCGGCAGAACCATGCCGCTGGAACTGGGCAATTTTGATGCCAAGATCAATAATGACCGGGCACAGATAACTTTGAATACCACGTCGGCATACTCCGGCAAAGCAAAAGTGGAATACCGGATTTACAACCGGTTCAATGAATTGCGATCTTCCGGCAGCAAAGATGCGGATCTGATTTCCGGAAAAAATACCCTTACTCTTGATCTGCCGGTCAGCAAATACGCCGGTGATCAGTACATCACTATGGTCATCCGCAATGATAAAGGTGAAGTACTCAACTGGGGCAGCTGGAGCGTAAAAAATGAACCGGCATCTGTTATAAAATCAGTGGTCACCGACCGTAAAAATTACCGGGATGGCGAAACCGTCAACTATGAAGTCACCGTTTCCGGCGGCGCCCCGCAGCTGCGGATCGATCTGGTGGATTCCTATGACCGTCTGCTTGCCCGTAAAACCGGTAAAGCTTCGGAGATCGGCAAAGGTTCGTTTGTTCTGAAAAATGAATTGCCGTCACGTTATTCCCGCATCCGGGTTTATCTCTTTAATGCCGATGGCAAAGAGGTCGATATGCGCGGCTGTTACTTTATCACCCGCCCCGCGGATAAATTGCTGGCATGGGATGAATTCAAAGTCAATTCCATCATCTACTGGCATGATGCCGATGCCTATTACCGGATGAAACGCAATGCGCAAATCTACCGGAAATTCGGTCTGGACATCCTGATGAATTGCTGGGGCGATCCCCATCCGCTTCTGGGGAATTTTGAAGTGCGTTCAATGGCTCCCAACGGTATCGGCAGTCAGAACTTCGCTTCCAATGAATACCTGAAAACCGGAAATAAACAGCTGCTTGCCCGGAAAAAATGTATTTCCGATCCGGAACTGCAGAAAAAATGGCGCGAAGGCTGGAAAAAATATGGTCAGCATGGCTTCAACGTCGGGGCATCATTCTACGATTGCGGTGATGAATTGGCACTTTCCCGCAGCGGAGCCCCGGTGGATTTCTGTTTCTCCACCTACTGTCTGCACAACTTCAGAGAGTTTCTGAAAAAACGGTACGGCACCTTGGAAAACCTCAACGCCCAGTGGGAGAGTAAATTTACCAGCTGGGAAAAGGTCATCCCCTTTACCAAAGAAGAGGTCTGGAGCGCCAAAGGCAAACATGTCGCCGGCTGGTCAGATCACCGGGAGTTCATGGATGAGGTGGTGGCAAACCATCTGCTGGAAGTCAAAGCCGGTCTGCGGAAATATGATCCCAATGCCAGATTGTCCAACTCCGGGACCCAGAACCCCAATGCTTACGGCGGGATGGACTGGTGGAAACAGATGCAGGCATTTGATGTGCTGCAGAACTATTCCGGTAAACACTATGATGAGATACACCGCTCTTTCGGCAAGGCAGGTTACCGTTCCATCCCCTGGTACATCGGTTACAATCACCTCGGCAAAGAGCAGATCTGGAAAATATGGCGTTCCTCGCTGATGGGCAATCACGGTATGTCGCTGTGGTGTATCCAGTCAACGGTTCTTTTCCCGGATCTGACCTTTCAGAAGCCTCTGCGTGATGCATTGCCGTCACTGCTTACATTGCGCAACGGTGTGGGCAGACTGCTGATGAATGTCTGCAAAGAACCCGCTCCGCAGGTGGCCGTTTACTATTCGCAGGCATCTTTGCGTGCCGCATTTATTGAACGGCGCATGCCGGATCATCAGGAGATGTGGACCAAATATGTGCTGCTCTGCCGCAATATGGGGGTGCCTTTCCGCTTTGTTTCCTATGAAGAGGTGGCAAAAGGCGTTCTGGACAACTCCTCATTCAAACTGCTGGTCATGCCGGATACCACTGCCATGTCTGATGAAGAGGTCGCCGCAGTCCGCAGATTTTTCACCAATGGCGGCTGTGTCCTTGCGGAAGGCACTCCTGCCAAACGCTATGCCAACTGCCGCAAACGGGAAACTCCGGCGTTGAAAGATATTTTCCGCCGCTCCAAAGGCCGTTCCAAAGTAAGTGATGAGCCGGATCCCTCTTATGTGCTGCTTTCCGCTGCACCGGATTCCAAACTCAACCGTAAACAGCTGGTATTCGAACAGAATCAGTTTGCGGCGATATTGAAAAAAGCCGGTATCACACCCCGGCCGGTGAAACTTTTCAATCAGGATAAATCTCCGCTTATTGAAGCGGAATACTTCATCCGCCGTTTCCCGGATGGTTCGCTGCTTGCCGGTATCACCTCTACCGTCGAAGTCCGCAAACAGGCGCATCTGGTGTTGCCGGAATCCGGTCACGTTTACGATCTGGTCAGCGGCAGGTATCTGGGCAAAGGCAAAGAATTCCAAATCGCATTCGATCAGGGTTTGCCGCAGGCGTTGGCCGTTCTCAAAGCTCAACCGGAGTTCGCGCCAGTCAAAGTTTCCGGGAACAGCATCCAAATCGAACTGAAAAATATCTCCGATACCGTGGTGCGCTGTACCGTCATCGCCCCCGATGGCAGAGAAGTCGGCGAATATTCCGCCAATGTGACCGTGAAAGACGGTAAAGCCGGTTTTACTGTCCCCTTTGCTCTTTCCGATGCCGCCGGTATCTGGACGGTGAAGATCCGCGAAGTTATTTCCGGAAAAGTCATTGAAGCAAAAATCAGCCGGGCTGATGCCCTCAAATAATTTGAAAGGACAATATTTATGAAGATCATGAAAAAAGTGATGCTGGCACTGGTGCTGGGTTCTACCGCGCTCCTTGCTGCCGAAGAGGTGCTTGCCGCATGGAACAATGCGGCATGGGAACTGCCGCACTGGAGAAAATTCACCCAAATGGATGAGTTCCTGGAAATTTCCGGTCATGTGCGTATTTCCAGCAGACGGAGTTTTGAGGTCGATCCCGATGCTGAATATGAGATCACCGGTCAATTCCGCACTCCCGGCAGTCAGAAAGATCTCACCCGCGTGGAATTCGGTTTCATCCCGCTGGATGAAGACGGCGTGGAGATCCCCGCTTATGCGGTACTGAACGCCAACGCTCCGTTGTGTTCGCTGGCCGCCGATGCCAAAGCCGGAGATAAAGAATTGCGTCTTAAAGGGGTGGATAAATTGCGTCCCGGCATGAATTATCTGGCATTCAACGCCAAAGCGGATTATTCCGACCTGCCTAATAACGAGGTCGTTCATGCGGCGAAAATTTCTCCGGACGGCGCAGAACATAAAGTTACGCTCAAAGCTCCGCTGAAAAAAGATTACGCTTCCGGAACTGCGGTGCGGCTGCATACCCGCGGTGAATTGTGGAGCGGCACTTCGGGTAAAAAGGCCGGTAAAGAGTGGACGACTTTTTCCGGTAAGATCAAAGGGATCAACCTGACCGGCAGGCAGTATGCCAACAATAAATGGTGGCCCCAAACCGGACGGGCAAAAGTATTCATCCTGATCGGCTCCAAACAGACTATCCAATTCAAAGACGTGACCGTCAAAAATCTCTCCGCCGATACGGAAGAGTGATTCAGGAAATACTGTAATGTTCAGGCATGTTTGTTTTATTTTCTGTTTTTTGACTGCCTTTTCCCTTGCTTCGGCGGAGATCGGCAATGAATTTTTCCGTGCCGAAGTAACTCTGCAAGAGGGCGGACATTTGAGCAAAGTCATCCTTCCCGGAGGTTTCCCCGCCGGGAAGTTCGGTTATGCCCGTGTCTACAACACCCGGGCGGTCGATTCATTGAAAAAAATTTCCGCCCGCCCGGCAGATAACGGTTTCATAACCGTCGGGCAGGAAGATATTCTTGCCGGATTGGAGCTTGCCGCCCGGTTCGATGCTCCTGCCGGACGGGCCGCGCTGGATGTGCAGTACACCTTTACCAACCGTACCGGCAAAGACAAGAAAACCGGATTCACCATTCAGAACTTTTCCGGTGAAAAAGATGGGGAATCGGTATGGTTTTTCCCCCATGATAACGGTATATATTCTCTCAAACGCCCCTTTAAGGAGTTGGATTTCTGGCTTTATCATCCGGCGGACCGCTGGTGTGCGGTCAGCAGCAGTTCCGGTGAAGGCGCAGTGTGGCTGCTTGAGGAAAAACCGCTGTGCTTCTATATGTGGTTGAGCAAACGCAATCCCCCGTCAGTGGAGTGGCGGCAGCCGGTAAAAGTACTCGCCCCCGGAGCTTCCCATGTGGAAAAATTCACCGTCATTCCCTTCCGGGGATTGAAAAAAGTTTCCGGTGCCGGAAAAAATATCGTCGGGGAATTGAAACCCGGCGGTGCCGGAATATTTGCCGCCGTACCGGGACAGTGGAGTTTCAGAACTCTGGATGCTGACGGAAAAATCACCGAATCCGGCAAATTCACCGCCGCTGCCGCCGGAAGCGTGGTCGAAGTAAAAACCTCCAAACCTTTCAATATCATGGAGATCCTTGACGGTGACCAGGTTATCGCCCGGCTGCAGCAGGAATTTGCGGCGGCAAACGTACCGGATCTCCCCGAATATGTTTCCACCGACCTCTGGTATGGATATGTCCGCTGGAATTTCATGGTCAACGGGAAAAAAGCGTGGGTGGTTCTGCCGAAAAAAGCCGCTGACGGGAAACCCTGGAGCTGGTGTATGGAATTCCCCACGGCATTTATCGAACGTTGTGCAACATTTCAACTGCTGGATAACGGCTATCATCACGCCAACATCAAAGTCGGCAATACTTTCGGTGCTCCGGAAGCACAGAAAAGTTTCAGAATGTTCTACGATCTGCTTCAACGCCTGAAACTGAAAGAAAAAGGTGTTCTGATCGGCATCAGCCGCGGCGGACTTTACGCTTACCGTTTCGCTTCCGAAAATCCGGATACCGTTTCCGTGATATACGGCGATGCGCCGGTGTGTGATTTCCGCTCCTGGCCCGGACCATTCGGCAAATACGGCGGCAGCAAAGGCGATTGGAGATTGCTGAAAAAACTTTACGGCTTCAAATCCGATGAAGAAGCGAAAAAATATCCCGGCAATCCGGTAGATATCCTTGACCGGCTCGATCCGGAAAAAATTGCTATCATCCACGTTATCGGTTTGGATGACAAAGTCGTGCCGCCGGCGGAAAATACTTATATCCTTGCGGAACGCTGGCGTAAACTCGGCGGCAAAATCAAAATCATCACCAAAGAAAAGTGCGGTCATCATCCGCACGGTCTGGAAGATCCCGCCGAAACCGTCAACTTTATTCTGGAGAACAATAAATGAAAATCAAAAAATTTCTTTTCAGCTGTCTTGCCTTGTTCTGCGCTTTTCAGCTGTCTGCTGAATTACTGGTCAAATCCGGCGAAAAAGTTCTCTTTCTCGGCGATTCCATCACCCAATTCGGCAACAATCCCTACGGTTATGTCCGCCTCGTGGAAAGCGCATTGAAATCTGCCGGATGCCGTATCACAGTCATTCCCGCCGGAGTCAGCGGAAATAAATCCACCCAGATGCTCTCCCGTTTCCGACGGTTGATCGCCCAGAAGCCCGACTGGCTGCTGGTCAATTGCGGCGTCAACGATGTCGCTCACAGCACCAAACGGGTTGAATTACCGGAATATCAGAAAAATATGCGTGACATTTTTGATATGGCACAAAATGCCGGTATCAAAGTGATGGTTCTTACCCCGACGGTCATCGGAGAAGATCTGGGAAATAAAAATAATCAGAAACTTGCCGGATATATCAAATTTCTCCGGGAAGAAGCCGCTGCAAGAAAACTGGTTCTTGCTGATACCGCAAAGGCATTTGAAACTGCATTAAAAAGCTGTACCCGCAAAGAAAAGCTGAAACTTACGGTCGATGGCTTGCATATGAATGGCTACGGCAATCAGCTGATGGCTGCAACCGTATTGCAGGCATTCGGCATGGATAAGGAAAAATTATCTGCTGCCA
>SUWL01000050.1 GCA_015061495.1 Lentisphaerota bacterium | reverse complement strand
CGGCAACAGTTCAGTCATGCAGGTATGCTGCACTCCTTCACTGTTGCCCCGGTTTAACGGCGACCTTACCTCGCACTGTATTCACCGCAAGCGAGCGGAGCCGCCGCGACTTTTCGCTTTTCTTTGGCGAACTATCCTTTTCTCGTGAAAAGTAATGACTGCTTTTCTTTGCCTACTTTCTTTTCTGGAAAAGAAAGTAGGGTAGTTCGCTTTTCTTTGTCTTACTTTCTTTTCTCGTGAAAAGAAAGTAAGTCAAGATACCAGTTGCCGTTGATTTGGACGAAGTTATCCTGATGGACGAGGAGCATTGCCTGCAGGAGTCGGGGGTCATTGATTTTATCTTTTATTTCGATCAACTCTGTGGGGATGTTTTGTAAAAATGCGGCAAGCAGTTCTTTTTTAGCGGACATGATGTCGCCGTTTTCGGTTTCGGAGACGATTTTCAATCTGGTGAATGGATCAAGGGTTTTCCAGAGGGCATCGGCATCGGAAGCGACCAATGCGGTCAGGTAAGTTTTCAGCACTTTTTCCTTATTTGAGCGGTCAAACGAGTCGTGATGCAATTTAGGATCGAGGTACCAGTTTTTATTGATCAGTACCATATCCGGTTCGAATTTTCTGATGCAGTCGTTGATAAATTCCGGTTGTCCGATTTTTTTCATTGCCTGCGCTTTTTCTTCCGGGTCAAGCGGCTTGACGAGTTTGGCGACCTCTTGGACAGCGGCGGGTATCGAACCGAACTTCTCCACCATGCCGATGCGTTCCTCGGGAGAAATGAGCATCCAGAAAAGTTCAGCATCGCCCAATATCACGGCGGACATGATCTGTTTAACGAGGAGTTCTTTGGTCGAGAGGTCGATTTCCTCATCATCCGGGACAGAGATATACCATTTGCCGTCGATGCAGACCATGCAGTCGGCGACAGCGGCGGTCAAACTGTCGAGGAACTCTTTATTTGCAAGGTTGGTGATGAGCTCTTTGCCTTCTTCGGAAGAAACCCGGTACTGTTCAAATTTTTTTATTGCGGCGCTTTCGCTGCCGGCATCTTTAACGGCGGCATCTTTCAGTTCCGGCGGCAGCAGGAGCCAGAGGGTCTCATAATCGTTATTGGCGACGGCGGTAAAAGCGGCTTTTACAACGGCGGTCTTATCGGTTTGATCGACAGCGGCAGCGGCGGCAAGCCGGCAGCAAAAGAGCGAAAGAAAAAGGACGGACAGGAATTTTTTGAACATGTTTTGACCTCTGGATCATAAAAAAATTGTTATTGTTGAAAACAGAATCTGCTGCTGTTTAAAGTAACACAGTAAAGGGGAGTTGTCAACCCTTACCGGATCATGATTCTCCGGAAACTTTGATAAAAATCCTGCCGTTGGCAAGTTCATTGAGCGCAGCGGCAAGGGCGGGGTAATCGGCTTGCCGCAGGGAACCGCAGATCCGGACATCGGTACCGAAATTTTCGGAATCGGATCGGAAATCAACCTCATTGAGCAGGACTTTGCAGGAAGCGTACAGCGGGTAAGGCACGGTAAATTCCACGGCGGTCATGGGGGCAAATTCCACGGTTTTGGCGACCTCCATGACCGCTTTGGCAGCACCGCCGTAAGCGTGAACCAGACCGCCGGTACCGAGTTTGGTGCCGCCGAACCAGCGGGCGACGGTGATCATGGCATTGGTCACGCCGCTGCCCAGCAGTACAGCAAGTACGGGGCGTCCGGCAGTACCGGATGGTTCGCCGTCATCGGAACATCCGGAAACATTCTGATTGGCGCCGATGGTAAAAGCGTAGACGATATGTCCGCCGTTATCGTAATTTTCTTTGCGCCAGTGCCACAACTCTTTGGCTTCACCGGTGGATCTCACGGGCATGACCTCTGCCAGAAAGCGGGAATTTTTGACTTTAGTTTCCGCAGAAGCGGGTTCTTTAAGTATCAGCATTGCGGTTTACCATATCCATAGCTGTTTTGAAATCGCCTTCATAATATACAGCGATCAATGCAAAATAACAAGTATTGCGGGCAAATAATTCGCCTTGAAAACTTGACTATTGCCCAAACATGCTCTATATTACGTATGGTATAGCTGTGTTGCCGGGAATTTCCTGACGGAACAGCGGATGAAATCCGGAATAACAACGATAAATTCGAGGATAAGGTTTTATGGATCAGAAAAGCAAGAAATTTTTTATCAGTTTGACGATCGCGGTACTGGCAGGGATGATCCTGGTGACGACGGTACTTTATCTTTTCGGCAGCAATACTGAATTCCGCGAACTCTTTTCCGGCAGTTCCGCTGCGTCAGCAGGCGGCGATGTACTTGGCGTGGAAAGTGAAGAAGTTCTGGCGCAAAAGGCCGAATTCACCGGCAAGGTATCCATGTGGATCTTTATATTCATCACGCTGCTGCAGTTTGCGGCATTCTGGGTCGGCTATGTCGTGGTTTCTTCCATCCGTGACAGTGCGGATCCGGTCAAATTGAAACTCCGCAATCTGGACAATGCGGAAGTATTCTTTGATGTACCGCTTTATTTCGGACTGTTCGGAACGGTGTCCGCCTTTCTGGTGATGACGTTTTCGCCGCAGAGCAGCCGTTTGATCGCTTACAGTTCAACCTTGATCGGTATCATATTCAGTCTGGTTCTGCGTCTGACCATGCAGTATCCGCTGCGCCGGATACTGGTTCGTGCGGATGCCCTTGAGGAAGCAGGAGAAAACAAAAGATGAATAAAGCGATCCTGATCGTCATTTGCGACTTTCTGGTATCCGCCATGCTGACGATGATGACCGGCATGGTGCCGGGACATTCCGGCGGTACCGGGGTCGGTCTGGATGAGAAAACCACCCGGGTTCTGCTCTTTGAACTCAACCGCCGTCAGCTGGAGCTGGAAGCCATGCGGCTGAAACTGCATGAAACGATCGCCCGCAGCGGAACCACTCCGGAAAAACAGGCGGAATTGCAGAAAATCACCGAAGAGTTGATCCGGAATATCGCCAAACAGGAAAAACTGGAAGGCAAACTTATCGCCAAAGCCGCTGATTCAGTGGATATGGATTCGCTGCGCACGCAGCTGACTTCCGAAGAGCTGCGCCGCAAGGAACTTGAATCGGAACTTGCCCGGTTGAAAAACGATTTGACCGGCAATTTGCAGAAACTTGCCGATGTTTCCGGCGATTTGCGGGACAAGCGGCGGGACAATGCCGTACTCACCCGCCAGTTGAGTGAGGCACGCGATGCCGCCGGCAGAACCGGCAAGGCGCTGGATGATACCCGCAAAGCCCTGGATGATGCCAGAGAAGAACTGCTGGAAGAGCGTTCACAGCTGGAGAAAACCAAAGGTGAGCTTTCCCTCGCCGAGAGCGAACGCAATGCCGCCCGCAAGGATGTTGAAAAACGGGAGGCTGAATTAAGTCTGGTCCGCCGCAAATTGGATGGAGTTCAGGAAAAACTTCTGGAGGAAACCCGGGCGCACGGTGCAACCAGAGAACAACTTGCCGCCAGTAAAAGTGAGTCCGATATCAAATCCCGGGCTCTCGATGCCGCAAAAAAGGAGCTGGCAAGCGAAAAAAGTGCCCATACTTCGACCAGAGAACAACTTGCCGTCAGTAAAAACGAGTCCGCCGCCAAAGCCCGTGCCCTCGATACTGCTGAAAAAAAGCTGGCAAGCGAAAAAAGTGCCCACGATACCACCCGGCAGCAGCTGGCGGTCAGCCGGCATGATGCCGAAGCCAAAGATAAAGAACTTGCTTCCACCCGGCAGCAGCGGGATTCTGAACGCAACGCCAATATCGAAGCACGTTCCCAAATCGCCCGGCAGGACACGGTAAATCGTACTTTGCAGCAGAATATCCGTTCCCTTAAAGGTTCACTTACGGATGCGCAGAAAGAAGCTGCCAAAGAACGCGAAGGAAAAAATATTCTGACTGTAAAACTCGCAGAAAATCAGGCGTATCTGGAATCGGAACAGCAGAATAATGCCGCGTTGAAAGATGAAAATCGCCGTTTGCAGCAGGCATTGCTGGTGGCAAAAATGGAAAAACAGGATTCCGAAACCCAGGCAGGAATGTATAAAAATATGCATCAGGATCTGGTAAAAGCCTATACCAAACAGGAAGCCGAATTGAAAAAAGCCCAGTCGGAAAAAGACCAGGCTCTGCTTTCGGCGGTAAAAGAGGTCATTGCCCGAAATCAGCAGCAGCCCCAAAGTGCCGTTCCGGCAGCCGTCCGCAAAGATGTTTACAAACTCTACGCTCAAGCCGTACTGCGGGTCGATGCCGGAGTTTGGGAAAAAAGCGGAATATGGGGCAGCGATATTTTAGGCGGTTCAGTGACCAGCTTCTACCCGGTGGTGGATTTCGGCAAAAACCGGGTGTTGATCACCGGTTCATTTGACCGGTTCGCCGGAGATTTTGAAAAGGTACTCAATTTCCGGAAGGTCATCAATGTCAGTATGAGCTGGGCGTTTCCCTATGAAAGAAATCCGGAAAAAAACTGCACCAAACTTGACAAAGAGATGACCGTCAACTCCCGTTATCCCCATCTGGCGGGGTTCAAAATGGAGAATTTGGACAAAAATATCGTCCCGCTCAAAGCTTTGAGTTCCCGGACACTCAAGGAACGCGGTATCGACAATCTGCTGCTTTTCAAAAGCGACGCCGAAGGCAGCCACTCATCTCTGGACGGCAGAGTTTCGCTGATCACCACTGAAAACGGCATCCCCGCACTGTTTATCCGCAATGCGGTACGCAACCAGTTGAGTGCCGCCCCCGGAGATATGGTATTGACCGTGCAGGGAGAATTTGCCGGTATCGCTTCCCGCCGGGTACGTATAAATAATGTCAACGGCATACTGGTTCCGCTTTTCAACGAACCCGCCGCCGATTGGGATAAGACTGAAACGGTGCGCTTGAGAGAGGTTTCCAAAGGCAATTATTCCGATTACGGTATGAAGATCATCGAATTGCGAAAGAAATATCCCAGAGATCATGAGTGAAACATCGGCAAATTTTGATCCGGAATATACCATTCCCTCCGTCTCCGAAGCCGATGGCGAAGTCGGCAATTATGCGGAATTGCGGGAGGAATTCGGTATTTTCCCGGATGAAGACGGTTCCCGGTACTACGATCTCAAACTGCTGGGCATGGGCGGTATGGGAGCGGTTTTCAGCGGCGGCGACCCCACTTTGGAACGGGAAGTGGCAGTAAAAATATTGCGTGAACCTTTCCGGAACAACCGGGAACAGATCGCCAAATTCATCAATGAAGCACGCATTACCGCCCGGATCGACCACCCCAACGTGGTTTCGGTCCATCAGCTGGGAGTCAATGAACATCACGGGGTCTACTTCTCCATGCGCCGCATCAGCGGTGAAACTTTGCAGACTGCCCTGCGGAAACTGCGGGACAACGATCCGGAAGCACGCAAACAGTACACCGCTGAAAGGATGCTGGATATATTCATTGCCGCATGCAACGCCGTTGCCGCCGCCCATGGCAAAAGGATCCTGCATTGCGATTTGAAACCGGCAAATATCATGATCGGTTCATTCGGTGAAGTTTACGTTCTGGATTGGGGTTTGGCACGGGATTTTGATTCGGTCTCTGAAAACCAAAAGGTTCTTTCCGGAACTCCGGCATACATGGCTCCGGAACTGGTGACCGGTTCAGTTGCCGAACCGGACGTTCTGACCGATGTCTACGCCCTGGGAACGATACTTTTTTCCATCCTGACTCTGAATCCGGCTCCCTTTGATATGAAACTGGAAAAAAATGAACTGCTGGAAAGAGTCGCCCGCGGCAAATATCTGCCGCTGCATGCCAGCAAAGGTATGATCCTGCCCCGGGAACTTGCGGCGATCTGCCGCAAGGCAATGAATAATGACCGCAATGCGAGATATCAATCGGTAACTGATTTGCTCAACGATATTTACAACTACCGCAGCCGCCGTCCGGTACAGGCGTATTCACCGAGTGTTTTCTACCGTTTTTTCAAACTTTGCCGCCGTCATCCGGCGATTCCGGCAGCTGTGATCGTAGCGGCTGTCACCCTGCTGCTGTATGTCATGGCGGAAAACATCATCGCCTTTACCCAGGACCGTTCGCTGATACGTTCATCGGCGATCAATATCAATATCGCAGATAACTATTACCATAAAGTTCTGGCAATGAACAGAACCAACTATGCTGACACCGACTCCGGCGATCCGCTGATCCGGCAGGTCATCAAAGAACACAATTTACAGCTGCAGATCAATACGGCATTGATGGAATATTTCTCGATACTCGATTCGATTTCCGGAATGTCTCCGTCCGGTATGGAGGAGTTTGCCGCCTTGCACGCTCCGCAGGTCATGCGGCACATTCTGGAACTGGCGATCATTGACGGCGACCGGGACAAACTGGCGGATATTCTGGAAAGGTGCCGCCGCAGTGAAGCTTTTGCTGCCGCCTGCCGCCGTGATCCGGAGCTGACCAATCTCGTCCGGCAAATCGAAGAAAACTGCGGTATCGTCACGCTGACTGCCCCGGGCAGCCGCCCCCGCCATGCGGTTTTGACCATGCCGGATCAGAGCACCCGTGAACTTGAGATAGATGGTTCGCTCCAGCTGCGTCTGGTTTCCGGCAGATACCGGATATCCACCCGGGACAACGTGACGATGTATTGGGATATTCTGCCCGGCAGCCGTCACAACTTCACCCTTGAAGAAAATCCGGCAGGCGATTTCCAGATGATCCCGGAAGATCACTTTGAACTGAAACTCTCCGATTCCGGAAAAGTCCGCTGTCCGCTGCCCTCATTCACCATCGCCCGCCATCCTGCTGCCGGAGAGTATTCGTGGGATGAAGCGCAGAAATTTATCGCTCAAAACAACTCATTGCGGCTGCCCGGAGTCCTCGAATTGCTTAAAGCATGGAGTTCGGACGACGGCAAACCGCTTTATACCCCAAGCCCGGCAAACGGAAAAGTTTGGCTGAATAACGGCATGCTCTTTGATGTTGCCGGGAAATATGTTGAAAAACCTCTGCCCGGTCAGAAAGGATCTGTTTTCCCGGTCAGAATGATTGGTAACCAGGATGATTGATTTCAAAAATATTTCCAAAACCTACTCCGGTGAATACATCCTCAAAGATGTCAACTGCCGGATCAATACCGGCGAAAGAGTCGGTGTCGTCGGTCCGAACGGAGCCGGTAAAAGTACCCTTTTCGGCATGGTCACCGGAGAAGTAGTCCCGGATGCCGGAGAGATCGTTATGCCCCGGGACAGCCGGTTGGGGATCATGCGCCAGCACATTGCCGCTGCCGATCTTGACCGCACGCTGCTGGAATTCACCGCCGATGCCATACCGGAATTGAAAAGTTATTCCGCCGAATTGGACGCTCTGGAAAACCGCATGGCTCTCTGCGAAAATGACAACGAATTGGAATCCATGCTCAAACGGCACGGATTTTTGCAAAGTTCCATCGAACACCTCGGCGCCTATCATCTGGATGTGGAAGCCAAACAGGCACTTACCAGTCTGGGATTCCCGGTAGCCAAACTGGATGCCAAACTCGGAGATTTTTCCGGCGGCTGGCAGATGCGTGCCGCATTGGCACGGGTGCTGATCTCCCGTCCGGATATTTTGCTGCTGGACGAACCGTCCAACTATCTGGACATCCCGGCGGTGGAGTGGCTGTGCCGTTATCTTGCCAATTTCCAGGGGACATTGATGCTGATTTCGCACGACCGCTTCCTGCTGCGCAAACTTGCTTCGATCACCCTTGAGGTCAACCGGGGTACCGTGACCCGTTACGCCGGAAACTACGATTTTTACAACCGGGAACGCCAACAGCGCAAGATCGCCCTGGAAGCCGCCAAACGCAATGCCGATCATAAAAAAGAACAACTCGAACGCATGATCGACCGCTTCCGTGCCAAAAGCACCAAGGCTGCCGCCGCCAAAAGCGCGCAGAAAAAACTTGACCGTATCGAAGATGTCAAGCTCTCCGAATCGCTGGATTATCACGGCGTCATCCGCTTCCCCGAGCCGCCGCCATCCGGCGCTGAAGCCGCCCGTTTTGAAAATGTTTCATTCGGCTACACTCCTGACAAACTGCTTTTTGAAAATGTCACCATGGATATCGCCGCCGGAGAAAAACTCGCCGTCATCGGTTACAACGGCATGGGAAAAACCACCTTGCTCAAACTCCTTGCCGGAGTGTTGAAACCGGTTTCCGGCAGAGTCGTGCCGGGACACCATATCGTCATGGGCTATCAGGCGCAGGAATTCGGCGAACTGGTCAACGATGAATTATCGGTTTACGATGCGGTACGGGCGGCACTGCCGCCGGATGCTTCGACTGCCAATGTCGCCAATGTTGCCGGGGCATTCGGTTTTTCCGGGGATGCGATGAAAAAACCTTGCGGGGTGCTTTCCGGCGGAGAAAAGATCCGGCTGCAAATGGCACGGATCTTCGTCAAGCCTCCCAATTTGCTGATCCTTGACGAACCGACCACCCACCTCGATCTTGCCGCCCGGGAACTGCTGCAGGAGGCTCTGCGTAACTATTCCGGCACGGTGGCAATGGTCAGTCACGATATCGAATTTGTCCGCAATGTGGCCGAAACGATCTGGGAAGTTTCACCAGCCGGAGTGACCAAATATTACGGCAATTACGACTACTATCTGGAAAAATCTGCGCAACTTGGCGCGCAAACTTCCGCTCAAAATATCGCTGTAATGACGGAATCAGGTATTACCGCCAAAGAACGCCGCCGCGCAAGAGCGCAAGCCCGCAGTGCCATTCAGGGAGAGTTGAATCAGGCAAAAAAAGATGTGGAAAAACTGGAAAAACTTCTGGATGAACAAAGTTCCCGCAAAGCGGTTCTGGTTGCCAAACTCTCTTCCGGGGAAAAGGTCGATTTCGCCAAACTCAACACCGAACTTGCCCAACTGGATAAAGAGATCGCCGATACCGAAGCCCGCTGGGAAGAACGCGCTATGGAACTGGAAGCCCTCCGTCAGGAAAACGACCGTATAAATATGCAATAACCGCAATTCAGGTAATATGTTATGGAACTGAAACACTTTTGTTCGCAAATGGAACTTCCCGCCAGTGCCGGAGTTTTGCTCCAGGATCACTGGAATGAGATTTTATCGGCATGGGACGGCAAAATGCCGGAGTTTCTGACGGAAGATTTTTTGCAAAAATATCTTCCCTTTTTGCAGATACCCGGTGATGAAGCGGAAATTTTTGCCCGGGCAAAAGAGGTCATCAGTTTGTGCGCCGCCCATCCTCCTTATGCCTTTTATATGTTCGTCGTCCACTACGCCGCATTGGTGCTGAAACTCCAGCCGACCGGCGTATTCAAATCGCCGGTCTGGGGCGAAAATGAGGGCATTGCCGCTTTGCTGATCGCGTTGAGCAGTGCGCCGCTGATCGCCGGAAATTGCCGCAAACGGGGCATTCCCGAACATTATGCAACTGATGCTCTGCAGTGGATCGGCGGTACAGTCGGGATCTATAAACTTGGACATAACGGTATTCCCGGTCATACATTAGCGCAAACTTATGTGCTTGGACAACATATTGCCGGGGAAATTTACCGGATCGGGCGTTTTGAATATCTCATCCACCGTCTGCCGGAGTGGATGCCATTGGTATTCCGCAATGACGACGGCGTTTTTGCCGTGCTGGCGGCACCGGGAATGAAGTTCGATGCCAACGGTCTGGTCACGCTCAAAGATGAGGCTGTGGAATCTTTTATCGTTGAAAATGGCGATTTTATCACCGGCATTCCCTGTAACGTGCAGGGTTTCGCCCGGATCAATGAACGTCTGACCATCGACCGCCGGGAGTTCAAGCCGGTCTGTTCGCCGTGGGATATCGTGCCGAGCATCCATATCCCCGGCGGTTTGCGGATGGCCTGGGAAGATGCGCTGGCATCCATGAAAGAGGCAAAAGAGTTTTTCAAACGTTATTACCACCGGGAAGTTCCCATGTTCGTCTGCGGTTCATGGATATTGAATCCGGCGATGGAAAAATTTGCCCCGAACGGTAATATGGCACGCTTCCGCCGGGAGTGTTTTGCTTTGCCGATGATCCGCTGGGGCAGTGAAGGGCGGGATGGCATGTTTTTCGCATTCGGCAGACGGGATGTGAATCCGGATGAGATAACGCCGGTCAACTCCGTGCAGAAAATTCTCCGGGAGATATTTTCAAGTGAAAAAACTCTCCGTACCGGCGCGGTCTTTGTGCTTACCGGAGATCTCGACCGGCTCGGCAATATGTATTATCGCACCAGCTGTCAGGTATTGTGACCGGCCGGGATTATTTGACCGGTACCAGCACCAGACGGAATCCGATATAACTGCGGCAGCAATCCGGAGTCCGGCCGCTGCGTACTGCGACCCGGCAGAAACCGGCTCCGTAATTCCAGCTGCCGCCGCGCAACACCCGTTCCGCACTGCTTTTTTCAAAATAAGAACGGGAAAATTCTGCCGGACACTCCCGGGAATCTTCCTTGTAATTGTCCAGACACCACTCCCAGACGTTGCCGGTCATATCAAAAATACCAAGCTCATTGGCTTGCAAAGAACCGACGGTATTGGTCGCTGAACCGCTGTTGGCAAGGTAGTAACCGACCCGATCCAAATTATTACTCCCGCTGTATTTGCAGCCTTTGCTCCTATTACCGCCGCGGGCGGCGAATTCCCATTGCGCCTCGGTCGGCAGCATAAAACGCCATTTACCGGCAAGAGTTTCTTTACACCACTCATTGAGCTGTTTGCAAAATTTCAACGCGTCAAACCAGGAAACCGACTCCACCGGATAGTTATCTGCGGAATTCTTTTTTGACGGCGGCTGTCTGCCGGTTACCGTCCACCACAGACTGTTAGTCACCAAATATTTACTCATATAAAACGCAGTGGTCAGAGTTTTCACGTGTTCGATCTCGTCATCACGGTTTTCTCCGTCCCGTTTGCTCATGGTAAATGAACCGGGCTCGACGTACACCATCTCCAGTTTCACGCCGTTTTTAAGTGCGATTTCTTCCAGTGATTTGACATCCGCACGGGGATCTGCGGGGGTGGGAGCAGACTCGTTGCCTGCCAATTCGACAAAATGCTGCAAATGTTTAACGGCAGTAGTATAATCGCCCTGTTTTTCGGCGGTGGATGCGATCCAGAGCAGCCGCCGGAGCTTTTCGGGGATGGGGATTTTCTTCCGTTCCAGACGGCTCTGACACTGGCTTGCCCGCCACTTCACATCATAGAAACTCTCCGGAATAACATGCTCCACAACCGGGGGCTCCGGAACAGGATCAGGATTCCAGGATGCAAACAATTTGACATCTTCCCAGGCATCCACATTGCCGTTCCAGCAGATATTCTGATTGACAACCGCAGACATGTTATTATTCAACTGCTTGCGGAATGCCGCGAAACTGTTTATCCTCGAATCACTGATCGTCTGCAGCAGAGCTTTAGTAAATTGTCCGTGACCGGACACATTATCTTCAAAAGCCTTCTCCCCGGAAGAACAGGAGTTCAAAATCAGCGGCGGAATAAATCCGGATTGCGCAGAGACCGCACTATTCAACGCAATGGAACGGCTCTCGCCGCACGCGTATGACGTGCTGCGTCCGGCAAGCAGATTGTCCCGGCAGCAGTCCAGAATAAACAGCCGCCGCACCCCCTCTTTATTGGTAACATTCACAATCGCCGACATGGGAAGCGATCCCATGGTGTACAAATTCGGATCAGCAAAGCCATCCTTGCCGACCAGATAGTGTTCACCGTTAAGTTCTCTGCCGTGCCCGGCAAAGTAAAAGACCAGCAGATCGCTATCTTTCATCTCTTTGCAGAAATTCTTGACTTTGCTGATCAACTTGGCACTTTCAGCATCTTTTTCTTTGACCAATTCAATTTTATCAAAACCTGCCGCCGCAAATTTCAACGCCAGATCATTGGCATCGTTGCACGCACAGCGCAATGGCGTAATATCATTGGTGTAACTGTCTATGCCGATAAAAATTGCAAACCGCTTCATCAAACCCCCGTCACGTAAAAAACTTTCAGATAATATAGCACAACTGCCGTATTTTGCAAGAGTTAAACCATGCTTTACTACGTTTTTGTTATATAAGAAGGTTCAGCCGGACAAATCTGACAATGCAAAGTAAAAATTTTATAATTTTTTTGCTTTACATGCATTCAGGGCAGTTCTTTTTGCAGGCGGCGTGAGCGCCGCCTGCAAAAAAGGAACGCTGATGCGCCAATTCAGATCAGCGACATCAGCATCTGTTCTGCGCAGGCGATACCGTCACAGGCTGCTGAAATGATTCCCCCGGCAAGTCCGCACCCTTCTCCGGCGCAGTACAATCCGGCAAGCGAAGAACACATCGTTTCACGATCACGGCAGATCCGGACGGGCGAAGATACGCAGCTTTCCACGCCGATAAGTTTCCCCTGCCGGATGAATCCGGGGATCCGGCGGTCGAAATCTTTGAGTGCAGAACTCAAAGCATTGAACAACTCCGGCGGCACGATCTCATCGATCCTGCCCGGCACGATGCCGGTAGCAGCGGGTGAACGGTGATTTTTTAATCCGGCTTCTCTGCGGATAAATGCCGCCGCATCCTGTGCCGGAAACGTATAATCGCCGCCGCCGCAAGCAAAAGTGCGTCTTTCCACCCTTTCATAAAGTTGATCGATATCGGTCAATTTCCCGGCTTCTTCCGGGGTAAAGGTGGAAATCAGACAGCTGTTGGCAAAACCGCTTGCCCGGGCAAACAGACTCATTCCATTGGATATCGACCGCTTTTCCCACGCGGTGGCATTGACCACCTCTCCGCCAGGGCACATGCAGAATGATGCGGTATGACGGGAATATTTGCGGGAAACCAGATGATATTCCGCCGCGCCCAACGCCACCGGACGGGGCATGTGATACATTGCCCGGTCGATCAGATCCTGCGGATGTTCCACCCGGCAGCCGATCTGAAACGGCTTCAAACTCCACTGCACATAAGGCAGGATATTGCGCACCAGATATCTGCCGCCCAAGCCGGGAGCAAAAAGCACCGCCGGAGCTTCAATGATCTCACCGGCGGCGGTCACCACACCGGAACAGCGGTTGCCGGCAATTTTCAATCCGGCAATTTCGGTATTGAAGCAGAATTTCCCGCCGAGTGCTTCGATTTTTTTGCGTAATCCGGCGGCCGTGACCGCGAGTTTATCCGAACCGGCATGAGCGCGTTTCTGCCAGATGATCTCTGCCGGAGAACCGCATTCAACCATGATTTTTTTCACCCACGCCGCCCGGAAATCCCGGGTACCGGTATAAAGTTTGCCATCGGAAAAAGTTCCGGCGCCCCCCTCGCCGATCAACAAATTGCTATCCGGATCAAGCGTGCGTTTTTCCAGAAATTCCCGGTAACCGGCAGTGCGTTTTTCCACCGGATGCCCCCGGTCGATGATGATCGGTTCGCATCCCGCCTGTGCCAATACCAATGCGCCGAAAATCCCCGCCGGGCCGGTGCCGATCACCAGCGGATGTTTCAGGGTGTTTTTTTCCGGGATCAGAGGAGATCTGACCTGAAATGCGGCAAATTCTTCCGGGGAAGTTTCCGGCAGGTCGCCTTCAAGTTTCATACTGATCAGCAATTTGGGAGTTCCCCGCCGGGAATCCACGGAAGCGGAAAGGATCTCCGCCGCCGTGATTTTTCCGGAATCAATATGGAGTTTTTCAGCGGCGATCCCGGCAATATTTTCCTGCCAATCCTGCGGCAGATGTACCGAATCCAGCACGAGATCTTTTACCAGCAAAGCCATGTTACCCTACCCCCGCGGATGAAATTTGTGATGCACCGATGCCAGTCGGCTCCGGTCAACATGCGTATAAATTTCGGTCGTGCCGATATCGGCGTGTCCGAGCATCTCCTGGATCGCCCGCAGATCCGCCCCGTTGGCAAGCAGATGTCCGGCGAAACTGTGCCGCAATGTGTGCGGATGGATATTTTTGGCGATCCCCGCCCGGAATGCGGCATCTTTAATGATCGCCCAGATCCGCTCCCGGTCAAGTTTGCGGGAGTGGCGCGAAACGAAAAGATACGGGGATGACGGAATGAGATAAACCAGTTCCTCCCGGGCGGTGCGGATATATCTGGCGACCATTTTCAAAACCTCTGCGGCAACCGGCACGATGCGTTCTTTGGAACCTTTGCCCCGGATACGCAGCATGAAGTTTTCAAAATTTATATCGGTAAGTTTCAGCGAAACCAATTCCGAAACCCGCAAGCCGGAAGCATAAAGCACATGCAGCATGGTACGGTTGCGAACTTCCAGAGCATCGCCATCAGCCGGAAATACCTGCAGCAGTGCCTCCACTTCAGCAATGCTCAAGTGATCCGGCAAAATCCGCCATAATTTCGGAGAATCCAGCAATTTTGCCGGGTCATCAGCGATCAATTCCTCTCCGGCAAGATAGCGGAAAAACATCCTCATTGATGCCAGATGCCGCGCGACAGTGGAACTTTCCATGCCGTTGTCCCGCAGCATATCCAGATAGTCCAACAGCATTTCCCGATCCGCCGTGCGCCACGAAACAATATTGCGGGATTTCAGAAATTCTGCCAGCGAAGCCAAATCTCCGGCATAAGCGGCGACCGTATTGCGGCTCAAGCCCCGTTCGACCGTCATAAACCGGACAAAGTTGCGGATATATTCATCCATCTTACAGATCCAGCGAATCCAGTGCGCTCCAAGGGGAAACCTTGCCGGAATTATCTGCCGGGCGGCAGTTGCACTGTTGGGAATTCAAGTCGCATCCGCACTCCGGACACAATCCGGGACAATCCGGGGAACATAGCGGATTCATCGGCAGTTCCAGAAGCAATTCCGCACGGACATCTTCGTCGATATCCAGAAGTTCCTGATTTTCATCCACCTCAAAAAAGAGTTTCACCTCTCCCGGATCAAGCGTAAAATCAACCGGCTGCAAACAACGCCCGCATATCGAAGATACCGGGATGGATACCCTGCCGGAAACCAGCACTCCGCCGGAAATCAGCTGCGCCGTCAGGTCGTAACTGCCCTCTCCGGCTGCCGAATACTGATCGTCACCGGCAAGATCCAGAAACTCCGGCGGCAACACTCCGCTCTTGCTTACCGGGGCTTTTTCCAGTGCTGAAACTGAAAAAAAGATCACTTTTTCACCTCCGGCAGATTGTCCGGATCAGCGGTAAATTCAGCGAATTTTTCTGCTACAGAAGTAAAACACTCCGCCTCCGCCGCCGAAAGCGTGGCAAGAAAATCGGCAGTAATGACATTCATCTGATTTTCGCAATATTCAAAACCTTCGCGGAGCTTGTCGCCGACATAAAGCCGGACTGCGCGGCGGTCAGCCGGATCATTGCGCCGGATGATCGCCCCTTTACGGACGAGAGTATCGACCATCTCACTGGCGGCGGCAGGGGTGATATTGAGATTTTCAGCCAGCACTTTGAGCTGAATGCCATTGCCGGTATCCCGGGTCAGCGTGTAGAGCATATCGATCGCCCGCATCTGGCTCAATGTGTAGTGAAAAATTTCCGCCGGCACCTGTTTGGCACAAAATTCTTTGATCCGCCGTTCGGAAAATCGCAGGTTACGCCGCAGTTCTCTGATCATATCTTCATTCATAAAATTTCTATCCCCCTGTCCTGACTTGCTTTTTTACCTGATAATAAAATAACCCTAATTAAGATAAAAATCAAGCAGTTCTCCGCAATGTTTCAAAAAATATTGCAGGATTTTTTACAAAATCCCGTTTTTGCGCTTCTCTGCCAGCAGTGCGGCATATTCCGCTTCCAGAATATCGCTCATTTTGCGCCAGTCAAACTGTGCCAGCACCCGGCGTTTTCCGGCACTGCCCAAATCCGCGCGCAACTGCGGATCGGCAAGCAGTTTTTCCGTTGCCGCCGCCACCGCGTCGACATCTTCAGCGGCGGTGAGAAAACCGGTTTCGCCGTCGATGATGACCTCCGGAGTGCCGTCCAGAGCAAATCCGACCGCCGGGATCCCCACTGCCAGCGCCTGAACCACCGCCCGCGGCAAACCTTCATGCAGCGACAAGTGCCAGAGCGTATCGGCCTGGGCGATATAAGAAGCGACTTCCGCAGGAGGAACCAACCCGGCAAAGTGAAAATTCCCGGCAATATTTTTCGCCCGCAGTCCGGCAGTCAATTCATCGTACATCGGTCCGTCGCCGACAAACAGAAAATGGGTATCCGGATGTCCGGCGAGCACCTTTTCGGCAGCGGGGATCACATATTCATAACCCTTTTGGGCGAAAAGTCTCGCCACGGTCACCACCGTATAAGCATCTGCCGGGATCCCCAGTTTTGCCCGCAATCCGGCATTGCGTTCCGCCCGGTCGAATGCGGCAGTATCCATGCCGCTGTAGACCACCATGTACTTTTCCGGAGGAGCAACTTTTGCCGCCGTACACTGGTCGATCATCGCCTGTGCAACGGCGTAGATTTTGTCACAATACCCGGCGGCGAAACGCTCCAGAAAGATATAAAGGCGGTTTTTCAGACAACTCTGATAGGGGTGAAATGCCTGACCGTGAACCGTGTGGACGACCACCGGCACTCCGGCGGCACGGGCGGCAAGTCTGCCGATGATGCCCGCTTTGGAACTGTGAGTATGAACGACGTCAAACTTATGCTTTTTAAAATACTTTTTCAGCGCGAAATAGGCTTTAAGATCATGCCACGGCGAAATTTCCCGCACCAGATCGGGAAACTCCACGACCGGAAATGAACCGTATTCACCATTTTCCAGAAGTTTGCCTTCCCTGCCCGGAGAAAATCCGGTGGCAAGCGTTACTTCATGTCCCTTTTCGAGGTGTCCTTTGATGGTCAGCAGAGTATTTTCCTGCGCTCCGCCGACGATCATTCTGGTTATCACATGGCAAATTTTCATCTTTCACCTGTCCTGCTCGAATGCCCAGTTGGTCAAATTCACTGCAAAAGAAAAAAGCGCATTGTTTCCCGCGCTCGGATAACCGGTTATGCAGCCGATGATGATCCTGCCGTTGCGCTCCACGCCAAATGCCACACACCTGCCGGCAGCATTGGTAAAGCCGGTTTTGAATCCGAACGCTCCCGGCACATCGCGTCCGTTGATCATCTGATTACCCGAACCGATAGTCGTTCCGCCGCCGTTGCGCCGTTTGCTGCCCATGCTCAACGTGTACCGGGCGGTGGAACAGATTTTGCGCAGCTGCGGATTTTTCGTAACAGCTTCACAGAGGTGAAGTACATCCGCTGCGGAAGCGCAGGAGTTCGCTCTTTTATCCCCCTGCGGCAAACCGCTGGGATCGAGAAATTCAGTTTGAGCAAGCCCCATATCCAGCGCCCGCTGATTCATGGCGGCAACAAAACCGGCGACATCCCCGCAGGCAGTGATCGCCAACTGTGTGGCGGCATCGTTGAAACTGCCCAGAATCATACTGTAAAGCAGATCTTTGACCGTGTATGATCCCCGTTTCAATCCGGGATACTCTACGGAAGCTGCGGCATCGGAAATTTTCACCACATTATCCAATGCCAGTTTGTCGCTGCTTTGCATCTGATCGGAAACTACCAGCAATGTCATCAATTTAGTCAGCGAAGCGATCGCCACTTTTTCCCGGGAATTTTGTTCGTACAGCACCCGGCGGGAAGTCAGATCGACGATCATCACACTTTTTGCTTTGGCTGCCTGTTTTTTCAGATTACCGGGCAGAACCGGATTTTTACCGTAGAGCCACGGAGAAACCCGCAGGGCGGAATTCTTTTTCTCCGGGGACTTGAAATCCTGCTCCTCATTTTCTCCAGCAGAAAACAACCGCTCAAAAACCCTCTCCAGCGCATTCACATTGCCGGGAACGTCCGTTTTGGATGCAACCACACACCCGTAAATAACCACCAGATGAACCACTGAAATGATCAGCAGCAAAACAACTATTTTTTTCCAAGGCATCGCCACCCCCTGAAGATAAATTAACCTGCAGGGAATATAACACGTTTCCGGAAAAAAGCAAGGGAAGATCGCAAAACTTACTCTATTTTTCATCTTTATTATTACCCCATTTGCGGTGATGCATTCATGCCGGCGGTGGCGATTTGCGGCGATCCCCCGGCAGCTTCTCAAAAAAAATCTCCTTGAGTACAAGTTTCACAAAATCCGGAATATGAACAATAATTTCACAAGACTGTTTCCCAAATAGCTTTTTCGTTCCTTTCTGCCGCTTGACCGACCATTGCCGTAACCGCTGCAGACAGAAGAATCGTTTGCAGCGGTTGCGAAATAAAAACAGGTGCTATTGCCAATGATTCAACGTTGCCGGTTGAATCATTGGTAAAAAATGATTTTTTACTCTTGCAAATTCATTATACGGAGATATATTAAAGCGATGTGATGGGTTTAACTTAATATACTGCAGAGTGACAAGGAATTGATTATGAATCATGAGTTTGAATTTTTGGCACTTAACAATTTTGAGTGCACAAAGCTTATTTCAGCAGAACAGGTGATTACGACAATCAAAAAAATTCCGACATTCAAAGGCAATGAAGAAAAGTAAAAAATATATTAACATACAAGAGAAAAGGTTATGGAACAGCAGATTATTGCAAATGGTGGGGTGCAGTGTGTTCCGCAGATCGCGGCACAGTATGTTTATTTGGATTTTGACGGGGAATTGACTTCATACAACGGAGAAATATTGACCGTTGACAATGTGGAAGTGCAAGACTCTTCTTTGACAGAGGAGCGCATTGCCCATATCGTTGCTGAACTCAATACCCAATACGCTTTGCAAAATGTAATTTTTGTCACTGAAAAACCGGAAACTGCCGATTACTCCACCATTTTCATCGGCAAAACCGAAGCCTTTTCTCCCTACGGCAATTTTGCCGGACTTGCTGAAACTATTGACAAAGGCAACCAGAACAAATCCGACAAAGCGTTTGTAATGCTGGACTCCACCGCCAGTGACGAACAAATCATCTCCACCATCTCCCACGAAACCGATCACCTCCTCGGCACCCTTGACCACGGCGACGATGGTCTCGCCGCCTATGCCGATTCCAAAACATTTTCCTCCGGTGCTCACAACTCCATGTTAATTATTTCCGGAGATGATATTACATTAACCGGATCTGCTACCACCTACTCATCTATCATTTCCTCCGGAGGCCGCTTGACTCTCAGCAGCGGCGGCAGTGCCGACTATGTGCAAATCAGAAATAGCGGTACTTTGATTCTGGGAGCCGGCGGCAAGTTATACAACGGAGTTATTTCCTCCGGCGGAAGTATTTATACTGCATCCAGCGGCACATATCATATCGGTGCTCTGGATATCCAGAACGGCGCAATCGTCTGGGTTTCCGGCGATGCACGACTGAGTGATTGGACAGTTTATTCCGGCGGAGTATTATATTTATCATCCGGCGTCACTTCCTGCAGTCGGCTGGAGGTCAGTTCAGGGGGGAGCGTTACCGTTTTCAACGGTGCAATTCTTTCCGGGGCTCAGTTATTGGAATCCAAGGCCCGGCTGCTCGTAAGCAGCGGAGGATCGGCAATCCATACCAGCCTCTATGCAGGTGCTGCAGTGGATGTGTATCAGGGCGGAGTTGTTACAGATGTACACCGTATGGGTAGGTCGTCCGACTGCCAGATCAATGTCAGAGGCGGCAGCCTGCTGAATACGATGTTATACGCTATTGTTGCAGATATCTATTCCGGAGGATTCATATCGGATGCTCAGGTCAATAGTGGCACGCTCCGGGTATACAATGGCGGTTTGGCAAACAGTATCACGATTTCAAAAGGTGGTTATGCAGTGTTTGCCGATTATGCCAGGGGCAGTAAAGTTACTGTACAATCCGGCGGTCATCTGGATATTTACACTAACGGAACCGTGATTTCTGATCTGGAAGTCGAAAGCGGCGGGATCTTGCAGGGATATTTGATCGGTACAGCACAAAATTTCAGTTCGGTGAGTGGCGCGGAAATCAAACCATTT
>SUWL01000049.1 GCA_015061495.1 Lentisphaerota bacterium | reverse complement strand
GTCGCTCATTACCATCTGCGGACCGTTCCGGGCATCCCGGTGATGGTAATGAGCGACCTCTCCCCCCGGGAAATGGCATTGATCCTGGAATCTTCCCGGGATATCAAAGGAGTAGACTTCCACACCTCACACCAGCGGGAATATCCATTCAAAAATTTGGCAGCCCATTTGATCGGTTACGCCCGGCAAGCTGACCCGTCCCGGGCGGAAGATTTCAAATCCTACCGCTATTATCACCCCGATCTGGAAGGCAAAAGCGGCATCGAATTCGCGCTTGACCGGCTGCCGGACGGCACTCCGGGTCTGCTGGCATATCCGGGACGCTCGGTCATTCAGGTCAACAATATCGGTTATGCCCGCAAAGAACTTCTGGGCAGGAAAGAACCGATCCACGGCAACGATGTGATCCTGACCATTGACATCCGAGCGCAGCAGCTTGCTGAAGAACTGCTTGCCGATCAAACCGGTTCATTCATCGTGCTGGATGCGGATAACGGCAATATCATCTGTGCGGCGACTTCGCCCCGGATGGATATTTCCCAATTTACGCCGCGGCTCGATCCGGGCTATTACCGCTCTTTGCAGAACAATCCGGAAAAACCCCTGATCAACCGGGCGTTTCAGGCGATCTATCCACCCGGTTCATCCATCAAACCCCTGATGTGTCTGGCGTTTCTCAAAGCCGGTGTCAACCCCGATGAAGAGATCTACTGCCCCGGCGAAAGCACCATCGGCAACGCCACCATCGGCTGCTCCGCCCACCGCTACTACGGCGATGATATGACCATGACCAAAGCCTTGCAGAAATCCTGCAACAATTACATGATCCATCACGCGGTAAAAATCGGCAAAGATGCGTTGGCTGAAATGTTGAAAAATGCCGGATTCGGCAGAAAAAGCGGCGTGATCATCCCGGATGCCGCCGGAGATATGCCCTCAAATGAGTTGAAACTGCGCCGGTACAAGACCCGATGGAATCAATATGACACCGCACTGCTCAGCATCGGTCAGGGAATCATCTCCGTAACTCCGCTGCAGCTGGCAGTCTACGCCGCCGCCATTGCCAACGGCGGAACCGTCTGGAAGCCGCAGCTGGTGAAATCCGTACTGGATGCCCGGGGAATGGCACGATTCGTCGCCCGTCCGGAAGCCGCCGGCAATCTGAATGTCGCTCCGGAACATTTGAATATCGTCCGGCAGGGGATGTTTCAAGTGGTAAATTCACCCGGCGGTTCCGGCAGACACGGCAAAGTCTACGGTCTGGATATTTACGGCAAAACCGGTACGGCGGAAATAAATTCTCCGGAAGGCATCCGCAACATCACCCACTTCATCGCTTTTGTCACTCACAACAAACGCACCTTTGCCCTGGCGATCACCATTGAGGACGGCCGCTCCGGAGGACGCACCTGCGCTCCGCTGGCAGCTGAATTTTTCACCCGCTATCTGCTGACACCACAAGAGCATGGGGAGGATAAAAACGCCGGTCAATAAATAACGGTCACTGCCGGCTTATTTCCAGAAGCAGTCGGCAAAAATCCTCCGGATCACTAACTGACAGATGTTTGCGCCGTCAGAGATGAGCAGCTGTGTCACGCCTTATTTTCTCTGACCGGATAATGGATGGTCAACAGGCGGGCCTTGTTGCCCGCCGTACAATAGCCGCGCAGCCGGACGCCGCAGGGGACATGGAACGCATCTCCGCTTGCCAGCACAGTGGGAGCTTCTCCAAAGATCTCAATAACGATCTTGCCGGAAATGACATACCCGGCGAAATCATGTTCCATCGCCTCAAATTCCGGCAATTCACCGCCGGGGAAGTAATTCTCATCCATCAGTTCCAGATGGATATCTTTGCGCGGCGGCAGAATAAAGGTATATTCCCGGTCACGGTCAGTTACCGTATGCATCATACTTTTACGGAAAATATACTTCTCGCTGTTGTTATCTTCAACGCTGAAAAAATTCAGAAAATCAGTCCCCAAAGCAGCCAGTATCCGCCGCAAAGTTGCCAGGGTCGGAGATGCCTGATCCTTTTCCACTGCCGAGATATAACTTACTGAAATATCTGCCGCTTTTGCCAGCTGACGCAGGGAAATATTGCTGCGCTGCCGCAAATTACGCAATTTTGCTCCGATTTTTGCTTCGTCAAGTTCCATGGTTTGCCATCCGGATTTATTTGAAGTAATTCATTCGATTTAATATAGTTCAGAAATGAAAAATGTCAATGCCGGAAAAGAAGGGGATGAAAAAAAATTAAAATTTTTTGTACCGCGCTATTGATTTTAGCAAACAGGTGTTCTATATTATAGCACACTGAACAATAAAAAGCATCACCCGGAGGCAAAAGATGAAACGATCAGAAATCAACAATGCGATCCGCATGGCGGAGGAATTTTTCGCCCGGCACCACTTCCAACTGCCGCCATTTGCCCGCTACACCCCGAATGACTGGCAAGAGAAATCCGCCGCCCTTACCGCAATACGCGACTGCGCACTGGGCTGGGATGTGACCGACTTCGGCAGCGGCGACTTTGCCAAAACCGGACTACTGCTTTTCACCCTGCGCAACGGAGTACTGAACAACCCGGCATATCCCAAAAGTTACGCTGAAAAAATCATGATTTCCCGCAGTTGCCAAGTAACTGTGATGCATTGCCATGAGTACAAACAGGAGGATATCATCAACCGGGGCGGCGGCAAGCTGATCTTTGAATTATACAACCGCGGCAACAGCGCACGGGAGTTGGCGGACACCCCGGTAAAAGTGGTCAGAGACGGGGTGCTTATCACCGTAAAAGCCGGTGAAAAAATCGCGCTTTCTCCGGGCGAAAGTCTCACTTTGACCCCGGGACTTTTTCACACATTTTACGCCGATGAGGACGGCGATGTGCTGATCGGCGAAGTTTCGGCGGTCAATGACGATTACACCGACAACTGCTTTTACCGCGATTTGCCCCGCTTCCCGGAAATCGAAGAGGATGAAGCGATATACCGCATGATCGTCAGTGATTACAGCACTATGTAAAACTCCCGGGATATTTCCGGCAAATTGCATGCGGCAAAGAAAGTTACAATGATTGTAAAAAAAATGATTTTTTTCGCAACGGCTATTGACAAAACAAAAAACGGGTCGTATATTTAATTGTGCAGAACGCCCGTTCTATAAAAAATACTTTTCAATAAAGGAGAACGACTATGCCAATCTATGAAAACCGGCAGAATGCCGAAAACCGTCTGGTTTTACCGGATGCTGAATTCAACTCCATTACCACCGGCGCTGACGCCTATTCTGAAATCGTCCGGCTGTTCACTGACAAATTATCCGGCAATACCGGAGCAGTTCTGTGCTGTGACGGCTGGTACGGAGTCGAATTCCGGGAAATCGCAGAAAAACTGCAGGCAAAACTCATCGCTTCCGGCGTACAGGAACCGGAACTGATCCCCGCCTGCGGATTTTTCAAATCCGCCGAAGCCATTGCTGTACAGAAACATCCCTGGATCACTGACGAACCGGCATTCGGCAGAGTCAACGAAGGGGAAACCCTGGCTGACTACTGCGATCCGGAGGCAGTAAAAGCGATGAATGAGCGGATAACTGCGCTAACCGATTCGGGTAAAACGGTTATCGTTTACGGGCCGGGAGCCGCATTCACCGATGCCGCTCTGCCGGGTATCCTCGCCTACTTTGACCACACCGCCGACCCGATGCTGTGGAAAATGTGGAAAGGCACACTCATCCCCTTTGAAACCGCTTCAGCGCGCCAATACAACTGGAAAGAGTACTACTACTGCGACTTCTACATCCTCCAGCGGCACAAAGAGAGCATCATCGACCGGGCAGCATGCTATGCTGAAGCCATTGAAGCAGACAATATGACCGTGATCCCCGGAAACATCTATAAAAAGATCCTCGCCTCGCTGGTCAAACAGCCGATCAAACAGATCCGCACCTACTCGCCGGGTCCCTGGGGAGCTTACCGTTACCGCGATTTGTGGGATATCCCGGGATTGAAAAATAATGCGTGGAACCGTCTTGCCGGTGCCGACCTGGCTTTGCTGATCGAACTCAACGGCACGCTGAAATTCGACATGCCGGCAGTCAACTTGCTCAAAGATCACGCCGCCGAATTTGTCGGAGCTTTTCCGGCACAGGCATATCCCGGACTGATCCCCGTGGAAATCTGGCTGGATGACGGTTACTTCCCCGAAGCACAACCCGCCGAACGTACCAGTATGCCCATTCACAACCATCCGGGTACGGAATATGTCAAAAAGCACTTCAATGAACCGCTGGGCAGATATGAGACCTACTATATCGTCGAAGCGTACAAAGGTGCCAATACCCACATGGGGTTCAATGAAGAAGCATGTCTGGAAGAGTGGGAAAAACTCTGCCGGGAATCCTGGGCGGAGAAAAAACCGATCCCCAACTGGCAGGAATTCATTGCCAACTGGGATACCAACGTCGGCGATCTGTTCCTGATCCCGGAGGGTACAACTCACGGTCACGGCGGTAATCAGATGGTTCTGGAAATGGATACCTGCGGCAATGCAGCCGGCGGTGAATACAGCTTTTTCGGTTATGACTTCATGCGCCCGACCTGGGATGATGAAAAAGGCACGATGACGGCGCCGCCGATGAAAATGCACCTTGACCGCTACTTCTCAATCGACAAGAACTGCCGGGCATGCTATGTAAAAGATCATCTCAAACCGCGCGCCAAAGTGCTGGAATGGAACAAGGAATATTCGATGGACCGTTTTGACACTCTGCCGCAGATGCCCTTTGAGATCGAACGTCTGCACTTCAATGAAAAAGCTCAATATACCACGCAGGGCAAATTCCTGCAGGCAATGACCCTTACCGTCGGCAAACGAGTTACCATCCGTTCCAAAGCCAACCCGGATTGGTACACCGTGATCGACCGTCTGCAGTGCGCATTGATCCCCGCCGGATTCGGCGATTATGAAGTGATCGCCGAAACTCCGGGAGCGCACACGGTGGTTATGTGGAGATTGAAACAAGGATAAGCAGTTACCATTTTCCGATATTTTGAACTTTAATTAACGAAAGGAGATTCAAAAATGGAAAACAGAAATCGTGCCTCCGAAACATTTATTTCATCCGGACACGTCCGGATGAAGCTCATGAGCTTCACGCTTATTGAATTGCTGGTCGTTATCGCAATTATTGCCATTCTGGCGGCAATTCTGCTGCCCGCACTCAACTCCGCCCGTGAACGCGGCCGTGCCGCCAGCTGTATCAACAATATGAAACAATTTGGAACCGGCTGGCTGATGTATGCGGATGCAAACGATGACAATATTCTGCCGGTTCAGCAGCTGACAGCTGCCGGCAAAAGGATCTGGGCTTCATTTGCCGCACCCCGCAGTGAATTCGGTTCTTCCGAAACCATTCAGGGCTACGGTACACAAAGCGGAGCAACCGATAAGGTCATTGTCAATCCGATATTCAACTGTCCGTCCGACAGCCATTTGAGTTCTTCTGCCGTTGACGTCTGGGTGGCAATCAGTTATTCATACAACTACTGGTTGGGATATGATGCCGGGGAATCTAACAAAGCAAGTTCAGTTTTTCTGGCAAAAGTCGGTAAAAGCAGTGTCGCCAGCAAAACCATGGTCATTGCTGATGACTGGCATACTCCGCGTACCGGCGGCAGTGTCCGTGACCGGCGCGCCATCAAAAAATATGAAGGCGGATTGGTCGCCAACGGGTTCCAGGTCGGCAGCATCGGTGCCCATGGTCAAAATAACAATCAGTTGTTTACCGATGGTCACGTGGAAAGCAGAAGTTCATTTTATGCCGTCAACGATGACAGTACAGCTTATTTCTCGGCAGCTGTATTCAACAAGCCCAACGGGGTGTACGAGGTCAGTGAATAATATTCCGGCGGAATCCCCGCTCTCATAATCACGAATACAACATTTTTCAAATCCGTTTATTGCAGCAGATACCCCGGCTGTCTCTGCGCAATAACGGTTCGCCCGTCCTGCCCCGCCATCCGGGGCAAGACAGAGCGTGATCACGTCACAACAGGAAACTATTTATAAAATCGGATACAATATATGAAGCGATTCTGGTCAATCATCCTCTGCCTGTCGGCATTTGTGCTGGCAGCAGAAAATTTACTGCTCGATCCCTCTCTGACCCAAAAAGACGGATGCTGGAGCAACAGTGCGGCAATTTCTGTCCTTCCCGGACAGGCTCCCGGCGGTGGGGATTGCGTACTTGTCGGACACGGGAAAAATATCAAACAAAGCGGTTTGCATCTGGTTGCCGGGGAAAAATATCTGCTCGGCGGCATCGTGCGTACTGAAAATTTCAAAACTTCAGTCAAAGACCATCCGGCATTTTACGTCACCAACCACAACTGGACCAGAGGCGTTTACACCCCGGCATTCCCCGCCAACACCAACGGCAAATGGGTAAAAATCGAAAAAACCGTCACCATGCCGGCAAGCAGTAACGGACTCTACGACTTCCTGATTCATCTGCCGAAAACTTCCGGCAAACTGGAAATCGCCCGGGTTTACCTGATCCCGGTCAGCCCCAAAGCCCAGAGCGATTCCCTCTCCGCCGTCCACTGGTCAAAGAACAACCTGCTGCTCAATCCGGAACTTTCCGGGGATGCCAGTGAATTGGTCAGCTGGTCCATCGGCAAAGGCGGTTCAGATGCTTACAGCGTCGCGCTGGATAAAGGCGTCCCCGGCGGACGCAACTGCGCGGTCAAAATCGATCTGGCACAGTGCGCGCAGCTTTATCAGAATAATATCCAGCTGCTCGCCGGTGAACAATACCGGATCGGCGGCTGGGTAAAAACCCGTAATTTCTCCTCTCCTGCCAACGCCCGGACCGCATTTTATGTCCACAATACCGGCTGGTCCAAGGATGTCAAAACTGCCGCATTCCCCGGAAATACCAACGGGAAATGGGTATATATCAGCAAAGATGTCACCATTCCGCCCAGCAAAGACGGCCGCTATACATTCACCCTCTGGGGGGCAAAATCCCGGGGTGAATTGGAGGTAAGCCATCCGTTTCTGATCCCCATTTCAGCTAAAGCCAGGAAATTTTCCCGTCCCGCCGTCCAGGGCGAAAATCTGCTCCGCAACCCGGAATTCAATGGTACTGCCGATGATTTGGGCATCTGGAACAACAACTTGAATAAAATTTCCTCTCCGGTCACGCTCCTGCCCGGAGAAGGTCCGGGAAAACGCACCGCATTGCGGATCGACCTGCCCCGGCTGGTCGATTTCTCTCAAGGCGGTATCAAACTGGTCGCCGGTGAAAAATATAAAATCGGCGCATGGGTCAGAACAGAAAACTTCAAAAGCACCGGCAGTCAGCTGGTCATTTCCAACTATCAGTGGTCGATAGGTGTCGGTACCCGGAAGTTCCCGGAAAACACCGACGGCAAATGGGTCCGGTTTGAAAAGGAGATCACCGCCCAGAAAAGCCGCAACGGACAATACGTTTTTCATATTTACGGCGGCAAATGCAGCGGAAAAATCGAAATCTGCGATCCGTATCTGATCCCGTTGAGCGAAAAAGCCATTGCCGGTTCAGCCCCGGCAGAGGTCTGGGAGAAGAAACTTAACCGGGTAATCCCATATCATCCGCTGATGAAAAAAATCCATGCCGCCACCGGTGAACTTGACCTCTGTGTCGTCTATCCGGTCAGCGGTAAATACACCGATTACCTCTGCCGGATCTCCCACGCTGTTAAAGACGGGAAATTCGGCACGCCGAAAACATTTGAATTCACTGCCGCCGGTTTGTGCCATGCCCAAATGGGGCAGCTGCCGCTTGGGGAAGGCAAATTCCGCGTGGAAATGGTCAGCAAAAAAGATGGCAAAATCATCCTCTCCAACGATTACTGGATGAATGCCGTCATCCCGCTGCCCGCAACCGGAAAGGCGTTGAACAACTTTGTCACCGAAATTTACCGGGGCAAACTGGAAAATAAAGATTACCGCTTCACCGCATGGGAGGATGGCTGGTATCGTATCGCATTCACTCAAGCGCAGAAAAATGCCGCCGCCGAATTGGACGGCACACCGGTGATAGAATACCGCAACAATGAATTTTCAGAAACCATGCGGTACATCAAAGCCGGAGAACACACCGTTTCAGTGAAAAATTCCCTCCCCGGTGCCGAAATCATCATCGCCAAAGTGCCGGAATTGCCGGTTTTTCCCTTTACTGTTGCAGAAAAGATGTACCACGACAACGGCAAAAAGATCCTTTCCGGAGCATTCAGCTGCGACATGGATTTCGCCAGAAAATATTTGTGGCAGAACTTCAACACCTATTTCGTCACCCACTTCTGGTATCCCGAACGCGACCCCATACGCAAAGCCGCCGATATCGAATTCAAAAAACGCGGTATCGCCATGCTCGCCTGCGAAGGTATGCCGGTGGAGGATTGGAGCAATGCCAAACGGATGATCGAAAATATCCGCAATTCCACCCCCATCCAAACCACCAGCGGCCGCTGTCTGGATGAAACCGGTCCCAATGCGGCGATCGACATCCTGACCGCTCTGGTCGAAATGGGGTGGCACTATCAGGAGTTCGACAAAATAATCCACACCTGGATGGATGCCCAGTACAATCCGTATTTCCATAACCCGGCGATCCACCGTCCGCTGGTTTCCGCTCTGACCAACGTTTCCAAAGGACGGGGCAAACTGCTGATGGAAACTTATATCCTCTCCAAGCCGGATGAGAAAAGCATGGAAGAGTACTTCGCCAAATTCGTCAGGCAGATCACGGTGATCAAAAAGATCATCCCCGATCCGCAGGAACGTTTGACTTACATCATCGGCAACTATCAGAAATTCGGAGTGTGGAACGCCAACTGCTATCCGCATATCGACATGAAGTACTTTATGGATCGTTATCTGCAGGTGCTTGCCACTCATCCGGAGTGCCGGGAACTTTTCGGATTCGGCTGCTACAGTATCGCTTCCGGCGATGAGGAGATGCAGCGGTGGATCGCCCGGCTCGTCCGTCACTACTGCATCGAGGGCAAAACCTCGCTGGTTTCCGGGGAGTACGGTTATAAACTGATCCCCGGGCATCTGGACAACTGCGATTTTCAGGAAGGGTTCAAAAACTGGCAGGTGATTCCGGCGGAAAAAGATTCGCTGCGTCCGCACAAAATTTTCGGGTTGGCAAAAAAATATCAGTGCCGCCGGCTTCACAGTTCGCCCTACGGCGATACCTGCGCGCTCTTTATCCGCAGCAGTAAAGCCCCCAACCGGCTCTCCCGCAAAATCACCGGTTTGGTTCCCGGAAAGAAATACAGCTTGACCTTTGTCACCGCTGATCCGGATACATTCAACGGCAAAAATGTGACTTTCGGACAGGATATCGCCTTTAATGCGGTTTTGTCCGATGCCGAGGTCGATCAGAAGTTGAGTTATGATATGCGCGCCGGCGGTAAACAATTTCAGGATACTGTTGTGGAAATACAAACCCGAAAAATCATTTTCACCGCCAAAGCTGCCGAAGTTACAGTCACCTTTTCCGATTGGACAAGCGACACTGAAATGGGCGGCAAAGCCGGTGATAAACGGGTGTTGAACTTCATTCAGGTCACTCCGTACTTCGCAGAAGAAAAGTGATCGGGGACAAAAAAGGGGAAAAGATGAATTTCACCAGAATGTTTGCCATAAAAGGAGTTGATTCGATCATCTCCCCGGAAGATTCCGGTCTGGTCAATGAAAAACTTGCCGTCAACGGCTGGATTCATGATGCCGCAGAGATCCGGACATTGTACGCTCCGCCGTTTTTCAGCGATGATTTCAAGCTGAAAATCCGCTTCAACGGTAAAACCGTCCCCGCTTCGGATCATCTCTGGGAGCCGGACTGTCTGACCAGAAAAGGCAAAGCCCGCGGGATGGAAATCACCAGCTGCCTCATACCGGCAGCAAATAAACGGGCGGTAATTATGAGAATCACCGTTGCCAACCGCCGGAAAACTGCTCTGCCGATCACCATTCAGTACGAGATAACCGGGGGATTCGGCAAAAATGAGCACTGGGGATTCGGCAAGCCGCGAAATTGCCCGTTTGCGCTCTCAAACTCCTACGGAGATCACCGTTTCAGCATCAATGGCCGGGACGGCAAGATCGCAGTGGCTTCTTCACTGAAAATAAAACCGCTTTTCCCGCTTTGTTCCGGCGTGATGGATGCGGAAAAACTCCCGGATATCCAGCCGGGCGGTTCGCTGACCTTTTATACCGTAATTGCCATGAGTTCATTCTCCGAAGCGGATCTGCTGCTTGCCGGAATTGGCAAAGATCCGGAAAATTCCATCGCGCAAGCACGCAGTCACTGGCGGCAAAGGGTCGCCAAACTGATGGCGGTAATGCCGGAATTGAAATCAGACAACCGGGATCTGGAAAAGATCTACTACCGTTCGCTGCTCCACTTCCTGCTCAACGAATGGGATGTGCCGGAATTTCTGCTGCACCCATACTATGCCACCGGAGCAATCAATGGCGGATGTGTCTGCTGTTACCTCTGGAACTACGGTGAACCTTACCGCATGTGGAGTATCCTCGATCCGCAATCGGCTAAAGATCATCTCAAAACTTATCTGGCTCTGGATTTGAGCAGTTGTTTCGCCTTTTTCCCGGAAGACGGTTCACCCAACGGTCCCTACTATCCGGTCAATCAGGAAAAGGTGATCTTCCTCGCGCATGCGTATGTTATGAATACCGGTGATACCGCATTCCTGCATGAAAAGCTCAAAGGCAAAACCATTATCCGCCATCTGGTCGATCAGGCATTGATGCATGATGATCTGTCCAAAAGTGCCGTGCTGGTAAATTACGGCGACGGGAACAACCATCTGGAATTGCGACGGGAACTGCGTTACGATGGGATCGTGCCGGATCTGAATCTGCGCCGCTGCATAAATTATCATCTGACAGATAAACTTTGCCGGCTTGCCGGATTCAAGCCGGAAACCGATCTGATCCAGAGGGCGGAAAATTTGAAAAAACTTATCCGCAAGGAGTTGTTTTCCGCAAAAGACAACTGGTACTATGCCATAGATATGCAGGGCAGTAAATATCTGCGTTACACCATGCAGATGTTCAAAGCCATCGGCTTTGGCGATTGGGCGATGGAGAGCGACGAAGAGAATGCTCTGATCAAAATGCTGATGGATAAGGATGAATTTCTGGGAGATTTCGGCATCCATTCGCTTTCCAAAAAAGATCCTGCTTACGATGAAAGAGACATCGACAACGGCGGACCGGGAGCATGCATCTCTTTTGCGCCTGCACTTGCCGACCGCCTTTACATGGCAGGCAGGAATAAAGAGGGCGATCAGATCATGCAGCGTTTGCTCTGGCTGGGTTCTCATCTGCCGTATTGGGGGGATTCCCAGCGGGCAGATATTATGGAATACCGCCGGGATACTCCGCTGCAGAGCGACATTCAGGGAGCGGCATTGTCGCAAACGGTGATATTCGGTATATTCGGCATCACCGTAAAAGATGATTTTTCCATCGAAGTCAAGCCGCACCTTTTCCCGGGAACCGGCATGATGGTTCTGAAAAATATCCGCCTTGCCGGAATCAATTTCAGCATCAGATGTTCACGGGATAAATTCAGCGTCCATTCCGGGAAACAAACCTTTACCGCCCCATACGGTAAATCCATCATCTTGCCGCCGGTCAAGCGGTAAATCAACTTTTGCACCGCCGCCTCCGGTACTGCCGGAGGCTTTTATATTTTTACGGCAACTTTTTTCAACACATGCCGCTGCAGCAGTATCAAGCCCCCGGCGTTGATCAGCCAGGTCAGCGGATAACTTGCCAGCAATATCTCCATCGTCGGATACCAGCGGAATACCGTAAATATCCAGATCACCCGCAGTACGCACACACAAAACACCGTCATCACCGAGGGCGCGACCGAGTGGCCCAGCCCGCGCAATGTACCGGTCACAACTTCCATCAGAGAACAGACAAACAGCAATGGCACAACGATCCGGAAGCGCAAAACTCCATAGTGCAGCACTTCATGATCGTTATTGAAGACACTCAATAATTCCCTGCCGAAAATCAGCAATGCCGCACTTATAACCAGCGAACAAATGCACGCCATTACTATACAGATCATATTGGCCCTCCGGATACGGTCAAATTTCCTGCCGCCCAGATTCTGCCCGACAAAACTTACCGCCGCCATACCAATGGCATTGACCGCAATATAAGAGAGATTTTCCCATGAGCCTGCCGCCGTCATACCGGCGATCGCCGCACTGCCAAAGGTGTTGATCGAGGATTGGATAAGAATATTGGACAGCGAAAAACACGAGGCTTGAAATCCTGCCGGGATGCCGATCCACATCATCTCTTTGAGACTTTTCCGGTCGATCGACAGCCGCTTCAGAAACACCCGGCAGCTGCCGCGCATCCGGCACAACACATAGAGTACCAGCAGCGCCGATACTCCTTGAGAAATCACCGTTGCAGTCGCAACTCCGGCGACATCCCACTTGAATACGATCACAAAAAACAGATTCAACAGCACATTGATCACACCGCCAATCAGCAGAAAGTAAAACGGACGGGTCGTATCTCCCATCGCCCGCAATACCGCACTGCCGAAGTTGTACAGCATCAGCATCGGCATACCGCCGAAACATATCTGCATATACAGCGTCGACATATCCAGAATATCTCCCGGTGTATCCATCATCCTCAACATCGGCTTGGCAAAAACGATACCGATCACCGCCAGAATGATCCCGCCGATAATACCGGTCATCACCGCAGTATGGACTGCCAGAAAAACCTTGCGGCGCTTATGCTCACCCAGGTAACGGGCGGCAAGCACATTAGTACCAATGGACAACCCGATGAAAATATTGATCAGCAGTGCCGACAGCGATACCGTTGCACCGACCGCCGCCAGCGCCCGGTGCGAAGCAAGTCTGCCGATAACGATCAAGTCCGCCGAATGAAAACACAACTGCAGTACCCCGGAAATCATCAGCGGGATCACGAAACGGATGATCTGCCCGGTCAATGGTCCGTGGCACATGTCCACGGCATAGGATTTTTTTGAATTCAAAACGGATGTTTCTGCCATATTTTTCTCACATTGCAAAACGTGGCAACCGGTGATCCGGCTGCCGACGATATAAAATACACCTTTGTAATGACAAAATCAAGTCGTTATCCCGGTAATGTCTGCAGATGATCCTCACGATGCCGGGGAACCATCCGCCGCATGACCACTTTGAGCATAATTCCGATGCCGACGGCATTGAGTATCCATGAAACCGGATAACTTATCAGCAAGGTCAGCAGCGTCGGGTTCCAGCGGAATACCGTCAATACCCAGATCACCCGGAATATGCATACGCTGAATATGGTGATCAATGTCGGTTCCAGTGAACGCCCCAGACCGCGCATCGTTCCCGACCACACTTCCATAAGCACACTTATCAGAAAAAACGGGACGATCACCCGTGCACGCATGACACCGAAGCGGATCACTTCCGGATCAGAATTGAATGCCGCCATGATCTGGCCGGCAAAAATCAGCATCAGTGCCGCAAAAAGCGTCAATAATGTCCAGCCGCCGAAAATTCCGTAACGCATCGACTGCTTCAATCTGCCGTACTGTCTGCCGCCGTAATTCTGACTGACAAAACTGATCACCGTCTGCGAAATACAGCCGACCACCACATGCCCGAAGGATTCTACCGAAGCAAACCCCGCATTTCCTGCCATTGCTTCGCTGCCAAAGGTATTGAGCGCGGATTGGATAAGGATATTGGATATGGAAAAACACGATGCCTGAAATCCCGCCGGAATTCCGATCCGCATCATCTCTTTGAGATTTTTCCAGTCGATCCGCAGCGTTTTGCATCTGATCCGGCACGGACCGCGCATTTTATAAAGCGCTCGGAGCACCAATGCCACCGAAATCCCGTTGGCAATCACCGTCGCCGTCGCCACTCCGGCGACATCCCACTTGAATACGATCACAAAAAATAAATTGAGCAGTACGTTGACGATCCCGGCATAAAGCAGATAAAAAAACGGCCTCCGGGTATCTCCCATCGCCCGCATTACGGCACTGCCGAAATTGTAAACCATGAAAAGCGGCATCCCAGCAAAGAATATCGACATGTAAAGCACCGATTTTTCCAGGATTTCCGGCGGCGTCGCCATCCAGACGAGAAACGTTCTTGCCATCGTGATACCGAATACCGCCAACACCGTTCCGGCAACTCCTCCGGTCAAAACTGCGGTATGTACCGTCCGGGAGATATTTTTGCGGTTGCGTTCTCCGATATACCGTGCCACCAGCACGTTGGTTCCCACGGACATTCCGATGAATATATTGATCAGCAGATGGGTAATCGAACCGGTGGCTCCCACTGCCGCCAGAACTTCATGGGATGCCAGACGGCCGACCACGATCAGATCGGCAACGTGGAACATCAGCTGCAGAATACCGGCAATGATCAGCGGTACCGCAAAAACGATCATCTGCCGCAGCAGCGGGCCGTGACACATATCTATTTCATAGGATCGTTTCCTGTCCGATACTCCTGATGCAGCCATTTTTACTCACCATAAAATTCAACCTCCGGGATAAGTTCATCCCGAAGCAAATCCGCGGTCAACCCCATTTTCCGGGAGCAGAACTGTTTGTCAATGTCCCAATTTTTGTAAAACCTGCATTCAAAAGTCGTTGATCAATGGCACACTAAAAATATATTACTGACCTTATGATCTCCACGCAGTAACGGTTTGATTCTATCAATTTGCCGCAGCGCAGTAAAACGAAGACAGGTGAATGCATCACAACCAATGGGACAATTAACAACTATTTTTTTCGGGAAAATACTCCGGCTATCTTGCCGAATACAGTCTTTTTACCCTCTTCCGGCACAAAGAGGAAGTACAGCGCAGGGATCACATACAATGTAAGCAGCGACGAGATTGTCAATCCTCCGACCACACCCACACCGCAGGATGCCCGCAATTCCGAACCAAGTCCGGTACCGAACGCCATCGGCAGCATACCTGCCACCGCCGCGATACTGGTCATCACGATCGGACGGAACTTCTCCTGCACGGCGATCAACATCGCCTGATGCCGGTCGAGCCCGGCGGCAATCTGCGCACCGCATTCATCCATGATCAGGATCGCATTGTTTACCACAATACCGATCATCATTACGCCTCCGAGCAGTCCCATCATCGACATCGACATGCCGAAACTGAACAGCGTCAGATACATCCCCAGAAATCCCAGCGGCACGGTGAACATGATCAGAAACGGTTTGACCCACGATTCCATGATCCCGGCGATCAACAGATAGGTCAGCAGTGAAGCAAGCAGGATCACCCGGATAAACTCTTTGGAGGTTTCCTGCATCATTTCCACACTGCCGGACATCCGGACACCGTATCCCGGCGGCAGTGCTGAAATCACGGTATCTTCGATTTTTTTGGAAACTGTTCCCAGGGCATGCCCCGGAGCGGTATTGGCATAAAGCCACATGGTACGCACTTTATCATAGCGGTTGATCACCACCGGTCGTGCCTCTTCCTTGATTTCGGCGAGCACTTCCGTACCCAGCGGATTGGCATCTTTAAGAGCCGGAGCATTCTGCCGCAGCTGCGCTTCTCCGAATTCCTTACTGTTTTTCACACGGATATCGTAGGTACGGGAATCCAGACGGAAATCCCCGACTTCAATACCGTCCAATGAACCGAGCAGATAGCGGTACAACTGTTCTGAAGTCAATCCCAGATTCTGCAGGATCGTCCGGTCCGGTACGATATTGATATTGAGTTTGCGCTCACGCCGGGAGGAGTCAAGGTCACGCACCATACCGCTGGACGGCAGAGTTTCCATCACTTTGCGTTCGGCCTCTTCGAGGACTTCCAGATCCTGACCGTTGATAACACAGCGGATCTCCGCTCCGGAACCGCCGAATGTCGCGGGGATCGACAAAGTGACCAGACAGTTGTCCAGATAATCCAACTCCTTGCGGATCATTGCCTGCAAATCATATATCGTCTCTTTACGCTCGTTTTTACCGGTGGTTTTCAGGTTGATCTGCCCCAGATAAACTGCCGAACCGACCTGTCCGCGACTGGAATTTGAACTGCCGATATAAACAGCCATACCGGTGATAAAGTCAAATTTTTTCAACCGTTCCGCCGCTTCCAGAATAAGTTTTTCGGTGGTTTCCAGATTGTATGAGGTCGGGAATTCAAACTTGATCCGGATCTCTCCCTGATCGCAGAAGGGCAAAAAGGACAATCCCACCTGCGGTACCATCAATTTCCATACCGCCAGCGAAACAGCAATGATCATCGTCAATACCAGCAGCGGATGACGGGAGGTGAATTTCACCGTCCGGTTGAATACCCGGCAAACCCAATCGTACCCGATATCCCACGGAATAAAAAGTTTGTCCAGCAAACTTTTCTTTTTGATCTCCACGCCCTGTTCAGCTTTGAGCAGTACACAGGCAAGGATCGGGGTCAAGGTGAAACTTACAAACAGCGAAACCAGTGTCGCTGCCACCATCACTCCGGCAAACGGCACCATCATACTGCCGATACGGGTGGTCATCATCATCACCGGTACGAAAACCACCACGTTGGTCAATGCACTGGCAGCAACCGCAGCCATAACTTCTGAAGTGCCTTTTTCGGCGGCAGTTTTGATATCCTCTTTGCGCTTGATGTGTTTGAAAATATTTTCGATCACCACGATGGAGTTGGTCACCAGCACCCCCACGGAACACCCCAGAGAAAGCAATGTCATAATGTTGAATGAATAATCCATAAATGCCATTGCCGCAAAGGTCACCACCACCGAAATCGGCATGGAGATCATCACGATGAATGTGGAACGCGGTTCGTGGAGAAAGAGAAAGAGCAGCACTGCCGTCAGCACGATACCGAAAAGGATACTGCTCCAGGCATCATCCACTGAAGCCTGGATAAATTCACCGGAATCCTTGAACCAGACCAGTTCCATACCGGTGGGCAGTTCACCTTTACGGATCATTTCGTCAAATTTTCTTTTTACCCCTTTGATCACTTCGATCGCATTGGCGTCGCCTTTTTTGACGATATTGAATGTCGCTGCCGGACGGCCGTTGACAAATGTTTTGCTCCGCACTTCGCGGCTCATCAGTTTCACTTCAGCAATGTCCCGCAGATAGACCCGTTTATTATGAAAAGTACCGATCTCCAGATTGCGGATCTCTTCCAGATCCTTGTAGTCACCGGAAAACGTGACGTTTTTCTCGATCTTGTCCACCTGAATACGTCCCAGCGGACGGCGGACATTGTTGGCTTCCAGCTTATTGACGATCTGGGCGATCTGGATATTCATCGCAGTAAGTTTTTTACGGTCAAGCAGCACGTGGATCTGCATTTCGTTGGAACCGTACACGCGCACTTCACCGACCCCGGGAACGGATGCTATCCGGTCGGCGATCACATCATCAGCGTAGTCGTAGAGATCTTCCTGGGTGCGGTCACCGACGAGAAATGCCTGCACCACCGTGGTGGCATTGGTGTCGATTTTTCGGATGGTCGGCTCTTTGGCACCGTCGGGCAGATCTTCCCGGATGCGGTTGAGTGCCTCGCGGATATCGGTAGCTGCGACGTCAACATTGGTTCCCATGTTGAATTCCAGGGAAATTTGTGCCTGATCCTCCATTGCCACACTGGTAACGTGCCGGATACCGTCCAGTGAAGAAACGGCATCCTCGATGCGGCGGATGATCTCGACCTCGATTTCCGACGGACTTGCGCCCTGGTATTCACAGCGCACCAGCACGGTGGGGATCTCCATGTTGGGCAAAAGGTCGATACTGATCTTTTCGTAAAGCGATGCTCCGATCATGACCATCACGATGATCAGTGCGGTCATGGCGATCGGACGGTGGACGGACAATCTGCTTAATGACATTATTTATTCTCCGTTTTACCGGCTTCGACCAGAAGTGAACCGTTGTTGATAAAAGTTTGTCCGGCAACGACGAACCGGGCATCCGGAAATTCTCCGGCATTGAGAATTTCACTGTAGCCGCCATCGACGATACCCCGCTGGATTTTGCGCTCTTTTGCCCGGTTGTCACTATCAACGATATAGGCGATCATCCGGTTTTCAGCCCGGAGCAATACGGCGGATTCCGGCAGACCGTATCCCTCTCTTTCAGTGAGAATTACATTCAATTCGCAAAGCATACCGCTGACCAGATTTGCCGATTCCGGAACGGCGATCTTGATTTTGAATGTGCGGCTTTCGGGGTCGATACCCGGTGCTTTGTAGGTAATGACACTGCGGGCAAACGCCTTGCCGTCTTTGCCGGTGAAGTCCACTGCCGTTTTATTGACAACGATCTGATCGTAATAGACGGCACTGATGTAACAGACGACCTCCAATGCGCGGTGATTTTCCAGTTTCAAGATGGGTTTACCGACTGAAACATACTCATTTTCTTCGACGAATGTCTCAAAAACCACGCAGTCAAACGGAGCGGAAATCGTGGAATCATTGAGATTTTTACGGGCGATTTCCAAATTGCTCTGTGCCTGTTTCAACTGGGCTTGAGCGTTGGAAATATTTGCAGTGGCAGTGGCGATTTCAGCGTGCGCGGTATCAACTGCCATTTTTGCTTTGCGAAAATCAGTTTCAGCGGCTTCCACACTGGATTCGCTGATCGCTTTGTTTTTGGAAAGATTCTGCGCCCTTTCATGATCCCGCTTGGCCTGATCAAAGGAAATTTGAGCGGTATCCAGCGAAATTTTAGCGATATTCAACGAAATTTCGGCACTTTTCAACGCCGCCTGCCGGACTTTGATCTCATCTTCTTTGACCACGACCTGATTTTTCAACACCTGCCGGTCGATCCCAAAGAGCAGATCGCCCTTTTTCAACACATCACCTTCGGCAACGTTAAGCATTTCCAGCGTGCCGCTTATCTTGGCGGAAATCGTAGCGAACTCCACCGGCTGAACAGTTCCCTGCAGCGGGATTCGCTGTTGAAATGTCCGTTTTTCAAGTTTGCCGGTATGGACCCGGGTAGTTTTTTCTTTAACAACAACCTGCTTTTTTTCGCATCCGGCGACCAGCAGCAATCCGGCACACAAGCAACCCAACCAACGCATAGAAAATCTCCCACATTTCAAAAATTTGGCACAAAACCCCTTTTGTTAGAAATAACGTATAAAATTTCTGATTTATTTTAGCAAAATCACATAAACTTCAGATTTTTATAATGATCCGGTATGATCGCATCACCGCTAACGGGGGAACTTTTCCCGGGGGCGGCACCCGCGCCGGGAAGCGCGCTGCCCACTGACATGACCGGTCACATCCGACTTTTCACTGATCAATTCTGTAACCGTTTCCTCCGCGGTGACGATTCAACTCCGAACATTCCGCCGGCGAAAGTATCCAATATCTCCCGAAGATCCGCCGCTCATTGTCCGGCACCGGTCACCTGCTGCCCGTTGATAAAAGTCCGTGTATTCCCGGATCATAATCAGCTTCAAAGCAATTCGGCGGATATCCGGCAGATTGTTTTTGTTAATGCTTTGTTTACAATATGGGCAGGTAATCGTACATAATTGCGACCATCGGGAGCAAAAAATCTCGCTTTTCTTGAAAAGAGAAGGGGGCGTGGGGAACAGAGCCTTTGTCAACAGCATTTCCAGTGTTGCCGGATATCAGTATATGATAATAAAAAAGGTGCTGTTGCCACCTTTGCAGGTAACGCAACAGCACCTTTTGATATTTGCTGGTTCGGCAGATTACTTACCGGAAACCACACCGTGTACTTTGAACACACGGGTCGGAACAAATTCGCCGAGCTTATGGCCGACCATGTTCTCGGTGACGAAAACCGGAACAAATGATTTGCCATTATGCACATTGAACGTGTGTCCAACAAAATCCGGAATGATCAATGACCGGCGGGACCAGGTTTTGATCGGGGTCTTGTTGGCGGGATTCATCTTTTCGACTTTGTCGATCAGATAC